>DASTHP010000212.1:0-21422 GCA_035718125.1 Burkholderiales bacterium
CCCAAGGAGCGCGCCGAGCACGTGATGCTGATCGACCTCGGCCGCAACGACGTCGGCCGCGTCGCCGCCACCGGCAGCGTCCAGGTGACCGAGAAGATGGTGGTCGAGCGCTACTCGCACGTCATGCACATCGTCTCCAACGTGGAAGGGCGCTGCGCGCCCGGCGTCGACGCGCTCGACGTGTTCAAGGCGAGCTTTCCCGCGGGAACCGTCACCGGCGCGCCCAAGGTGCGCGCGATGCAGATCATCGACGAGCTGGAGCCGGTGAAGCGCGGCGTCTACAGCGGCGCGGTCGGCTATCTCGGCTTCAACGGCGACATGGACGTCGCGATCGCCATCCGCACGGCGGTGGTGAAGGACGGCAAGCTGCACGTGCAGGCGGCCGCGGGCGTGGTGGCCGATTCCGATCCGCAGTCCGAGTGGCAGGAGACGCGCCACAAGGCGCGCGCCATCCTCAGGGCGGCCGAGCTCGCGGCCTCGGAGGCGCCATGATCCTCGTGCTCGACAACTACGACTCCTTCACCTACAACCTGGTGCAGTACCTGGGAGAGCTGGGGGCGGCGGTGAAGGTGGTGCGCAACGACGAGCTCGGCGTGGATGAAGCCGTGGCGCTGGCGCCGGAGCGCATCGTCATCTCGCCGGGCCCCTGCACGCCGAACGAAGCGGGGATTTCGCTCGAGCTGATCCGGCGGCTGGCCGGCAGGGTGCCGATCCTGGGCGTGTGCCTCGGCCACCAGGCGATCGGCCAGGCGTTCGGCGGGCGGGTGGTGCGCGCGGGGCAGGTCATGCACGGCAAGGTGTCGCATATCCACCACGACGGGCGCGGCGTATTCGCCGGCCTGCCGCAGGACTTCATCGCCACGCGCTACCACTCGCTCGCGGTCGAGCGCGCGAGCCTGCCGCCGGCGCTCGAGGTGACGGCGAGCGCCGAGGACGGCGAAATCATGGGGCTGCGCCACCGCGCGCTGCCGGTCGAGGGCGTGCAGTTCCATCCGGAGGCCTTGCTCACCGAGCACGGCCACAAGATGCTGGAGAATTTCCTGAAAGGGGGCAAGCCATGAAACAGATCACGGTCGCCGAGGCGATCCAGCGCACCGTCGAGCACCGCGAGGTGTTCCACGACGAGATGCTGCACATCATGCGCCAGATCATGCGCGGCGAGCTCACGCCGGCGCAGATCGGTGGCTTCATCGTCGGGCTGCGCGTGAAGAAGGAGACCATCGGCGAGATCGCCGCCGCCGCGCAGGTGATGCGCGAGTTCGCCACGCCGGTGCGTGTGGCGGACGTGAGCCAGCTGGTGGATACCTGCGGCACGGGGGGCGACGCAGCGCACACGTTCAACGTCTCCACGGCGTCGGCCTTCGTCGCCGCCGCGGCCGGCGCGCGCGTCGCCAAGCACATGGGGCGCTCGGTGTCCTCGTCCTCGGGGAGCGCCGAGGTGCTGGAGGCGCTCGGCGCGCACATCGGGCTCACGCCCGAGCAGACGGGCGAATCGATCGAGAAGCTCGGCATCGGCTTCATGTTCGCCCCCGCCCACCATGCGGCGATGAAGTACGCCGCGCCGGTCCGCAAGGAGCTGGGCGTGCGCACGATCTTCAACATCCTCGGCCCGCTCACCAACCCGGCGAATGCGCCGAACCAGATCATGGGCGTGTTTCACCCGGACCTGGTGGGCATCCAGGTGCGCGTGCTGCAGCGCCTGGGCTCCAAGCACGTGATGGTGGTGTACGGGCTCGAAGGGCTGGACGAGATCTCGATCTCGGGCGAGACCCTGGTCGGGGAGCTGGTGAACGGCGAGATCAACGAGTACACCGTCCACCCGCAGCAGTTCGGCATCGAGCTCTACGACCGGCGCGCCATCCAGGTGAACACGGTGGAGGAGTCCCGGCTGATGATCCAGGCGGTGCTGGAGAACCAGCCCGGCCCGGCGCTCAACATCGTGCTGCTCAACGCCGGCGCCGCGATCTACGTCTCCGGCGTGGCGGACACCCTGCAGGCGGGCATCGACCGCGCGCGGCGCGTCATCGCCAAGGGCGACGCGCGCAAGAAGCTCGACGAGTTCATCGCCTTCACGCAGCGCGTCAAGTCGAAAGGCTGAGGCGCACGCACTTGGCCGACATCCTGCGCCGCATCCTCGCAACCAAGCGCGCCGAAGTCGAGGCGGCCCGGGCGCGCATGCCGCTGGCCGAGATGGAGCTGCGCGCTCGCGCGGCGGCCGCGCCGCGGGATTTCGCCGGCGCGCTGCGCGCGAAGATCTCGGCCGGCAAGCCCGCGGTAATCGCCGAGATCAAGCGGGCGAGCCCGTCGAAGGGCCTGCTGCGCGAGCCGTTCGAGCCGGCGGAGATTGCGCGCAGCTACGCAGCCGCGGGCGCGGCCTGCCTCTCGGTGCTGACCGACCGCGAGTACTTTCGGGGTGCGCCCGAGCACCTCGTCGCCGCACGCGGCGCCTGCGCGCTCCCCGTGCTGCGCAAGGACTTCGTGGTCGAGCCCTACCAGGTGTACGACGCGCGCGCGCTCGGCGCCGATTGCATCCTGCTCATCGCGGCAGCCCTTTCGGCCGGCGACATGCGGGGGTTGGAGCGGCTCGCGCAAGGTCTCGGCATGGCGGTGCTGGTCGAGGTGCACGATGCCGCGGAACTGGAGGCTGCGCTCACGTTGTCCACGCCGCTCATCGGCATCAACAACCGCGATTTGCGGAGCTTCGAGACGCGCCTCGAGACGACGCTCGAGCTCCTGCCGCGACTCCCGGCCGACCGGCTGGCGGTCACCGAAAGCGGAATTCTGGGACCGCAGGATGTGCTGCGGATGCAGGCCGCCGGGGTCGGCGCGTTCCTGGTCGGAGAGGCCTTCATGCGGGCGCCAGACCCGGGCAAGGCGTTGATCTCGCTGTTCAATTTAGGGTAATCCATTTAAAATCAGTACGTTGGTAATCGTTGCGTTTTCGCAACGAAAAGTTCGCCTCAGGCGAAATACCGGACTGTTGCGTTGCTGAAGAGAGACGGTGTTTGGCAGAATCTCAAGTAACTTCTCAACTCTAGAGAGGTTGGTCGGGCATTCCTAGGATGTCCGGTGTTCAATCAACGGGAGACTCTTGCATGAACAAGAAACTTCTTGCAGTCGCAGTAGCGGGTGCGCTTGCCGCCCCCGCCGCCGCGATGGCGCAGGTGACCATCAGCGGTATCTTCAAAGTCGGTGTCAGCAACATCTCGATGGGCGGTACGGTGACCCCGGGTCGCGCCAACGACAGCCAGTTGCGCGTGGATGACAACTCCTCGCGGATTCTGTTCAACGTGACGGAAGACCTCGGTGGCGGTCTCGCCGCCATCGCCCAGTTGGACGTTCGCTTCGCGCCGGACCAGGCGGGCGCCGCGCCGGCCAACAACCCGATCGGCTCGGGCAACACGTACGTCGGCCTGCGCAGCACGAGCTGGGGCACGGTGAGCCTCGGCCGTTGGGACCTGCACTACGGCAAGCAGCCGGATGACCTCGCCTCCAAGGCGGGCGCGCTGATGGCCTCGTCCGTTTCGCTGATGGACTATCAGGCTGCGGGCACTGTCGCAGTCGCCAACGCGACCCGTACGGCGAACGTCATCAAGTGGGATTCGCCGAACTGGGGCGGCCTGCAACTGACGGCGGCGTATTCGACCAGCCCGCTGGCGGCCAGCTCTGAGGGCGACATGGGTGTGGCGCCGGGCGGCGATGGCGCCGGCATGAACTTCGCGGCTGCCTACACGGCGGCGAACTGGCAGATCGGTGCGAGCATCTGGGAAGCGGAGACGGAGGCAGTCAATACGGCAGTCGCCACCACCGCCGCCAACTACATCAACCCGAGAACCGAGCAGAGCTCGCAGTCGGTGTGGGGCTACATCCGCTTCGGCGGCTTCAAGATCGGTGCGGGCGCGAACATGGCCGAGCTGACGACGGCGGGTACCACCGTCTCCGATCGCATGTCGCTCACGCTGCCGGTCAGCTACGTGACGGGACCGCATAACTTCTATGCGACCTTCACGCAGGCGGATGACGACGACGCGACAGTCGCCACGGACGGCGCGCAGATGATCTCGGTCGCCTACGTGTACGACCTGTCCAAGCGCACCTCGGTCGGCATCACTTACTCGCAGATCGACAACGATACGGCTGGCCGGTACAACTTCTTTACGGGCACATCGCTCGGCTCCGCCGACGCGGCTGTAGGCGCCGGGGAAGATCCGACGCTGATCCAGCTGACCCTGCGTCACGCGTTCTAAGACGCGTTTCACAGTCAGTCGCATTGAAACGGGCGTCGCAAGACGCCCGTTTTTTTTCGTCCTCGAAGATAGACTTGCATGCGCATGACCATGACCCGCTTGCCTGCGCTTGGTACCTGCCTCCTGCTCGCCGTGCTGGCGGGCGGCTGCGCCGTCCCGGGCCTCGACGAGCGTCCCCGCACGCCCGGCAGGCAGGCGGAGTTCCACCTTCCTCCCGAGCACATGCCGCCGCTCGGTTCCTGCCGCATCTGGTACGTGGAGTTGCCGGCCTTTGCGCAGCCGACGGCCATGTCCTGCGCGCGCGCGCACAGCCTTGCCGAAAAGCACGGTGGCCGCGTGGTGAACGCGATCTCCCGGAAGTCCTTCCAGGATGGGCGCGCCCTCGCCATCGATTACGGCCCCGGCAACTTCGCCGGCGTGCCGCCCGAGAAGCTGCCCCCGCCCGGCTACTGCCGGGCGTGGCATGACCGCATCCCGGAAGACAAGCAGCCGCCGGCAATGCCCTGCGCCAAGGCGGCGCAGCTCGTGCGCGAGCGCGGCGGGCGCCTGCTTTACATGCCGGGTCCCGACCTGAAATGATGCAGCCGTGAGTACAGACCAGTTCCTGGACGCCGTCGATCGCGCCATCGTCGAATTCGATCGGGCGTTGCGTACCGTGGCGGGCGCGCACGCGGCGCGCCGCTCATCGCCCGCCAACGCGGTGCCAGAGGCGGATCTCGATGCGGCCGAGCGCGAGCACGCCGCAGCCCTGATGCGGGTGAACCACGTGGGCGAAGTCTGCGCGCAGGCGCTCTACCAGGGGCAGGCGCTGACCGCGCGCAACGATGCGGTGAAGGCATCGCTGTCGCAGGCCGCACAGGAAGAGGAAGATCATCTGGCGTGGAGCGCGGAGCGCATCCGCGAGCTCGGCGGCCGCGCGAGCCTGCTCAATCCCCTCTGGTATGCCGGGTCGCTGGCGATGGGCATGGCCGCGGGGGCGCTGGGTGATCGCTGGAACCTCGCGTTTCTCGCCGAGACCGAGCGGCAGGTGGAAGAGCATCTCGGTGGGCACCTGACGCGGCTGGCGCCGCAGGACGCGCGCACGCGCAGCGTCGTCGAGGCGATGCGCGCGGACGAAGCGCGGCATCGCCAGACCGCCATCGCCCTGGGTGCGGCGGAGTTGCCCCAGCCCGCGAAGCTTGCGATGCGGGCGCTGGCGAAGCTGATGACCACCGTCGCCTACCGCATCTAGCAGCGGGTGCCGCGCGCGGCGCCTGCTAGGCGTCTACGATCTCAAGATCACGTGTGATCTCGGCGGTCTTCGCGAGAATGGCGGTCGCGGAGCAGTACTTCTCGTGCGACAGGCGCACCGCGTGCTCGACCACGTTTCTCTTGAGGTTCCTGCCGCGCACCGTGAAGCGGTAGTGGATGCGCGTGAACACTTTGGGGTCGGTTTCTGCGCGCTCCGCCTCCAGGCGCACGTCGCAGCCCGTGACGTCCTGGCCGCTCTTCTTCAGGATGACCACCACGTCGTAGGCGGTGCAGCCGCCCGCGCCGGCGAGCATGGTCTCCATCGGGCGAGGCGCGAGATTGCGGCCGCCGCCGTCCGGCGCGCCATCCATCGCAAGCAGGTGGCCGCTCCCGGTCTCCGCGAAGAACGACATTCCATCTCCTGACCAACGCACCATGCATTCCATGCGAATCCTCCACTCGATGTGCGACTTCCGCTATGCAGCATTCGGCCCGGGCTCATCGACTGCGCGCCAGTTCGCCGCAGACCTAAAAATTATCATATGAATCAAAATGATATAAAACTTCTCTGAAGGGTTTCGAATTGCGATGGCGTCAGCAGAACTTTCTATTGCATCGCAGCAATTGATCCGGCATAATGCGAATCGAGTGTGGTGCTGCATTGGCAGTGCCGCGCAAGAGTGTCTCCTCCACCCTCCTCCTTTGGTGGATTCAGCGCAACTCTCCGAGTTGCGCTTTTTTTTGTCCAAACAAAGGTTTGACGGTGAGAGCGCACTCCCCTAAAATCCGCGCCTTTTCTCGGGCGGCTGGTTCATGAAAACCTTTTCGGCGAAACCGCAGGAAGTGTCGCACGGCTGGTACCTGGTCAACGCCGAGGGCAAGGTGCTCGGCAGGCTGGCGGCACAGCTCGCGGTGCGCCTGCGCGGCAAGCACAAG
Source organism: Burkholderiales bacterium (assembly GCA_035718125.1). GTDB lineage: Bacteria > Pseudomonadota > Gammaproteobacteria > Burkholderiales > SG8-39 > JAABQT01. Next base: position 6,414 of record DASTHP010000212.1, read on the forward strand.
CCGGAGTACACCCCGCACGTCGACACCGGCGACTACATCGTCGTCGTGAACGCGTCCAAGATCCGCGTCACCGGCAAGAAGGCGCTCGACAAGAAGTACTACCGGCACACGGGCTTTCCCGGCGGCCTGCGCGAGACCAGTTTCGCAAAGCTGCAGGCGCGTCGTCCGGAGCGCGCGCTCGAGAAGGCGGTGAAGGGCATGCTGCCCAAGGGACCGCTCGGCTACGCGATGTTGAAGAAGCTGAAGGTCTACGCGGCAGGCACGCACCCGCACACGGCACAGCAGCCCAAGGCTCTCGAGGTATAAGGCACACACATGGTCGGCGACTACTACTACGGCACGGGCAGGCGCAAGAGCGCGGTGGCGCGCGTATTCATCAAGCCCGGCAAGGGCCAGTTCATCGTCAACGGCAAGCCGGTGGACGAGTTCTTCTCGCGCCAGACCGGCCGCATGATCGTGCGCCAGGCGCTCGAGGCGACCAAGAACGCGGGCGCCTTCGATATCCTGGTCAATGTCTACGGCGGCGGCGAGAACGGCCAGGCGGGCGCGGTGCGCCACGGCATCGCCCGTGCGCTGATCGAGTTCGACGCGGGCCTGAAGCCGACGCTGAGCACGGCGGGCATGGTGACGCGCGACGCGCGCGAGGTGGAGCGCAAGAAGGTGGGCCTGCACAAGGCGCGCCGGCGCAAGCAGTACTCCAAGCGCTGAGCCGCCGGATCGCGGACACACCAAGACAAGGCCGCCTGCGGGCGGCCTTTTTGTTTTTTCATACCGGCGGATGCATCATCGACGCATGCAGCTCGGCTCCCGGCTCCTGAAACTGCGGCAGCGCTTCGGCATCGCGGCGCCGCGGGTCGCAGTGCGCTCGGAGACCGCGTGGTACCTGCGCTGGGTGACGCTGATCCTGGTGCTTGCCGGCTCGGCGGTGCTCGCGGCGTGGATGTACGACGCGGGCCGCCGCTTCGCGGGCTTCGACCGCAGCGAGGTGGAGCAGGAACTCGCGGAAACCAAGCGCGATCTGCAGGAGACCCGCGCCGAGCTCGAGCGCCTGCGCGCCGTCGCCAACGCCGCGGATAGCCGGTTGTCGATCGAGCGCGCGGCCCAGGTGAAGTTCGCCCAGCAGATCCGCAGCCTGGAGCAGGAGACCGCCCAGCTGCGCCAGGAACTGGCGATCTTCGAGAGCATGCTCTCGGCGGAATCGCGCGCCGCCAACCCGCTGTCGATCAACCGCTTCAAGGTCGTGCCCGACGTGCTGCCGGGGGAGTATCGCTACCGGCTGCTCCTTCTCCTTGCCCCGGGGGCCCGGCGCGACCGTGATTTCCAGGGGCGCCTGGAGCTGGTGGTCACCCTGAACGACGGCAGCAAAACTGCTATGATGACCTTCCCCGAGACCGGAGACCCCAGCGCCTCCGCTTTCCGGTTGACTTTCAGGTACTTCCATCGCGTCGAGGGCCTGTTTCGCGTGGACCCGAAAGCCAAGGTGGAAAGCGTGCAGGTCCGCGTTTACGAAGCGGGGTCGGACCAGGTCAGGGCGGCGCAAAGCGCGACGCCGGGGTGAGCGAAAGGACGACTATGTTCAGCAGCAAGGCGGCCAAACCGCAAAGCCGGATCGACAGCCTGATCGGCGCGACCACGCGCATCGAGGGCAACGTGTTCTTCAGCGGGGGCCTGCGCGTGGATGGCGCGGTCCGTGGCAACGTGGCGGCCCTGCCGGACCAGCCCGGCACGCTGGTGGTGTCGGAGCAGGCGCGCATCGACGGCGAGGTATCCGCCTCGCACATCGTGGTGAACGGCACCATCGTCGGCCCGGTGCACGCGGCCGAGTCCCTTGAACTCCAGGCGGGCTCCCGGGTCAAAGGCGATGTACATTACAAGAGCCTCGAGATCCAGCAGGGCGCGGTCGTGGAGGGCAGGCTGGTGCACCACGGCGCCGCGGAGCAATTGAAGGGAGTCGAGCTCAAGCTCGCTTCCGGCGGCGACAAGCCGCGCTGAGCCCCAGGACAGGACAACGGAGAAACGCATGAACGCAGTCACCGAGATGCCGGCACCGCTGGTCTTCACCGACAACGCGGCCGGCAAGGTCAAGCAGCTGATCGAGGAAGAGGGCAACACGGAGCTCAAGCTGCGCGTGTTCGTTTCCGGCGGCGGCTGCTCGGGCTTCCAGTACGGCTTCACCTTCGACGAGGTGCAGAACGACGACGACACCGTGATGCAGAAGGACGGCGTCACGCTGCTGATCGATCCGATGAGCTACCAGTATCTGGTCGGCGCCGAGATCGATTACCAGGAAGGGCTGGAGGGCGCGCAGTTCGTGATCAAGAATCCGAACGCCACCACGACCTGCGGCTGCGGGTCTTCCTTCTCCGCCTAGGGCGGATAGATAGCGCCGAGCACGCGCGCGCCCCTTGCGCCAGTGACGGCCGGCAGGCTCGCCGGCGCCCCCAGCAGTGCCTGCCGGGCCAGCCACGCGAAGGCGAGCGGCTCCATCAGGCCCGGATCGATGCCATGCGCCGCGCTCGATTCCACCGGCACGGGGGCCAGCAGCGCGCCCAGCCGCGCCATCAGCGCGCGGTTGTGGACGCCGCCGCCGCACACGATGACGCGTTGCGTCCCCTTGCAATCTCGAGCCACGGCTGTGGCGATGCTGCGCGCCGTAAGCTCGAGCAGCGTCGCCTGCACCACGCGTGCATCGGTGCCCACCTGAAGGCGCGCGTGCAGCCAGGACTCGTTGAAGAGGTCGCGGCCCGTGCTCTTGGGCGGGCGCCGCGCGAAGTACGGCTCCGCAAGCAATCGATCGAGCAGCGCAGTATCCACCCGCGCACCGGCTGCCCAGGCGCCATTTGCGTCCATTGGCTGTCCGAGGTGAATGCCGGACCATAGATCCATCAGGCAATTGCCGGGGCCCGTGTCGAAACCCACGACGTCGCCGGCCGTCGGAAGCCATGTGAGGTTGGCGATGCCGCCCACGTTGAGCACGGCGCGGTGCTCACGCGGGCTGCGCAGCACGGCGGCGTGGAACGCGGGTGCCAGCGGTGCGCCCTGTCCGCCGGCGGCGATGTCGCGGCTGCGGAAGTCGGCCATCACGCGCGCGCCGCAGAGCTCGGCGAGCAGCGCGCCGTTGCCGAGCTGCACGGTGTAGCCGCGATCCGGACGGTGCCGCACCGTCTGGCCGTGGCAACCGACCGCGCGCAGCGCCGCGGGCGCTACCGCGGCCTTGGATAGCACCTCGCGTACGGCCGCGGCATAGCCATGCGCGAGCGCGTTCGCGCAGCGCGCGCCGCGGTCCAGCTCATCGGCGCCGGGGCTGTTGAGCGCGAGCAGCTCGGCGCGCAGTGCGGGGTCGAAGGCGTGGTGGGCGTGCGCCAGGATTTTCGGCGGCATCGTCGAGAAATCCGCGAGCACTGCGTCGATCCCGTCGAGGCTCGTGCCCGACATCAGCCCCGCGAAGAGGTCCTCACTCACTCCAGGAGGGCGATGGCGCCGTCCGCCAGCAGGCCGAGCTGCGCCACTAGCGGCTCGGACTGGCTGCGGAAGGCGGCAAGCTCGCGCGCCGGCACGGGCAGCCCGGCGGGCATCGCAATGGCGTAGGGATTGCGCGACTGGCCGCCGATGCGGAACTCGTAATGCAGGTGCGGCCCGGTCGCCCAGCCGGTCTGGCCGACGTGGCCGATGAAGTCGCCCTGCGCGACCTGCGTGCCGCGCCGCATGCCGGGAACGAACCGCGAAAGGTGCGCGTACACCGTTGAGTACTGGCCCCGGTGGCGCAGGATCACAACGTTGCCGTAGCCCGGCTTCATGCCGACGAACTCCACTACGCCGTCGCCCGCCGCGCGCACGCGCGTGCCCGCCGGCGCCGCGAAATCGACGCCGGCATGCGCGCGCCAGGTCCGCTGGAACGGGTGGCGGCGCATGCCGAAGCCGGAGCTGATGCGCGTGTACTCGACCGGGGAGCGCAGGAACGCTTTGCGCAGGTTGCCGCCGTCGGGCGCGTAATAGCCGCTCGCGCCCTGCGCGGTCACGTAGTGCACGGCGCGCAAGGTCCTGCCCTGGTTCACGAACTCCGCCGCGAGCACGCGCCCCGCGCGCAACGGGCGCCCGGCGTAATAGTGCTGCTCGTAGACCACTGCGAAGCGGTCGCCCGCGCGCAGCTCGCGGTGGAAATCGAGGTCGCCGGAGAAGATGTCGGCGAGCTGCATGGCGACCGTGTCGGGCACGCCCGCCTCGTCCGCGGCGGCGAACAGGGACACACGGATCACACCGTTGCGCATGACCGTCTCGGTGCGCAGCGGCGCCGCCGCCTGCAGCGTGCGAAAGCCGCTGCCCGCACGCTCGATGACCGTCAGCGTGTCACGCGCGCCGACGTAGCTCAGGCGCAGCAACGTGCCGTCGGCGCCCGTCTCAGCACCGACGGTGTGCCCGGGCCGCAGGAAGCGCAGGGCGGGCAGGCGCGCGAGCTTGCGCGCGTCGGCCTCGGGGACTGCGAGCCGGTCAAGCAGGCCGGCAAGCGTGTCGCCGCGCTGGAAGCGTTCCTCGCGCATGTAGGTCCCGGCCTCGGGCAGCACGGCGGCTCCGGTGCGCAACGCGACCGGCTCGACGCGCGCCGCGGTCGCGGCCGGGGCGGGCACCTCGGGCGCGATCGTGGCAAACGCAGCGACGCCGCCCGAGAGCGCGAGCACCGCGATCGCGATGGCGCGGACCAGCGGCGTGATTTCCTGCAGGGATCGGCTAGAATCCATTGATATTCAGGTGCCTGCGGCAGTCTAGCCAAGGTTCGGCTGCTCGGCAAACGCGATGATCCCGGTAGCCGAAGCCCTCGAACTCATCAAGCGCGGCAGCGAAGAGCTGATCGTGGAGGAAGAGCTCGCGCGCAAGCTTGCGCGCGGCACGCCACTGCGCGTCAAGCTCGGGCTCGACCCCACCGCGCCCGACCTGCACCTGGGCCACACCGTGGTGATCAACAAGCTGCGCCATTTTCAGCAGCTCGGGCACCGCGTGCAGTTCCTGATCGGCGATTTCACCGGCATGATCGGCGACCCCACCGGCAAGAACCAGACGCGGCCGCCGCTGTCGCGCGAGCAGATCCAGGAGAACGCCAAGAGCTACCGCGAGCAGGCGTTCAAGATCCTCGACCCGGACAAGACGGACATCCTGTTCAACTCCGAGTGGTCGGACAAGCTCGGCGCCGAGGGGATGATCCGCCTGGCCGCGCGCTACACCGTAGCGCGCATCCTCGAGCGCGAGGACTTCGCCAAGCGCTACCGTTCCGGGCTGCCGATCGCGATGCACGAGCTGCTCTATCCGCTCATGCAGGGCTACGACTCGGTGGCGATGAAGAGCGACGTGGAGCTGGGCGGCACCGACCAGAAGTTCAACCTGCTGGTCGGCCGCGAGCTGCAGAAGGATTTCGGCCAGGAGCCGCAGTGCATCCTCACCACGCCGTTGCTCGAGGGGCTGGACGGGGTCAACAAGATGTCCAAGTCGCTCGGCAATTACGTCGGCATCGCCGAGCCGCCGCGCGAGATCTTCGGCAAGCTGATGCGCATTTCCGACGAGCTGATGTGGCGGTATCTGGATCTGCTCTCCTTCGAGCCCGCGGACCGGATCAAGGCGAAGAAGAAAGCCGTTGCGGAGGGAGCCAATCCGCGCGACGTGAAGTTTGCCTTCGCGCAGGAGATCGTCGAGCGCTTCCATGGCAAGGCGGCGGCCGAAGTGTCCGCCCAGGAGTTCAATGCGCGCTTCAGGGATCACGCGCTCCCGGCGGACATTCCGGAGCAGAGCCTGCCGGGAGGACCGGGTGGCCTGGTCTCCACGCAGGTCCTCAAGCAATCGGGGCTGGTGGGCAGTTCGTCGGAGGCGGAGCGGCTCATTGCGCAAGGCGGCGTTCGCGTCAATGGCGAGCGGCTCTCCGATCGCCGGATGGTCTTCGCAACTGGCGAGACCTACCTCGTGCAGGTCGGCAAGCTGAAGATCGCGAGGATCAAGATCACATGAGCACGACGCAGTACGAGGTGTATGCGATCAAATACGCGCACCACGCGCGCACCGCGAAGGAGAATTTCCTCGGCGGCGATCCGCACGACGGCCCGATGCCGATGGACTACTTCGTGTGGCTGGTGCGCGGCGAGGGGCGCGCGATCGTCGTCGACACCGGATTCAACGTGGCGGTGGCGGCCAAGCGCGGCCGGCGCGTCACGCTGCCCGTCGAAGAGGGCCTGCGGCTGATGGGCGTGGATGCAGCGCAGGTGAAGGACGTTGCCATCACGCACTTGCACTACGACCACGTCGGCAACTTCGACCTGTTCCCGCAGGCGACTTTTCACCTGCAGGATCTGGAGATGCAGTACGCCACCGGCCGCTGCATGACGGTGGATGCGATGCGCCATGCCTATGAGCTCGAGGACGTGGTCGGCATGGTGCGTCGCGTTTATGCCGGGCGCGTGCGCTTCCACGACGGCGAGGGCGAGATCGCGCCGGGGGTGACGCTGCACCACGTCGGCGGCCACACCATGGGCCTGCAGGTGGTGCGCGTGTCGACGCGGCGCGGCTGGGTGGTGCTCGCCTCCGACGCGAGCCACTATTACGCCAACATGGAGCAGGCACGGCCGTTTCCGATCGTCTACAACGTCGGCGACATGGTGGAGGGCTGGCGCCGCGCGCGCAGCCTCGCCGACTCGGACCAGCACGTCATCCCGGGCCACGACCCGCTGGTGCTCGAGCGCTTTCCCGCGCCCTCCGGTGCCCTGCAGGGCATCGTCGCGCGCCTCGACTGAGAATCGCCGCGCTTCGTTGACACCCCCGGGGCAAGCTCCTAACATCGCCGTTCCCCGCAGGACAACATGTTGATCGAGAGGAGAAAACCGATGCGCACCGCATTCCGCAGAGCGTTCGCGCTGACCGCGATCGCCGCCGCGCTGGGCTTCGCTGCCGGCGCTGGCGCGCAGCAGCCCAGGACGCTCAAGATGCAATCCACGTGGCCCGCGAGCCTCACGCTGCAGGACAACTTCCGCTTCTTCGGCGAGCGCGTGGACAAGCTGACCTCGGGCCAGCTCAAGATCGAGACGCTCGCCGCCGGGCAGGTGGTGCCGGCGTTCGAGGTGCTCGATGCCTCGCACAAGAAGGTGATCGACGGCGCGCACGCGGTGTCGTACTACTGGGTCGGCAAGAGCAAGGCGGCGACGCTGTTCTCCGCGACGCCGGCGGGCCCCTTCGGCATGGACCAGATGGACTACATGGGCTGGATGTACGAAGGCGGCGGCCTCGACCTGTGGTGGGAGTTCTACCAGAAGGAGCTCAAGCTCAACCTGGTGGCGTTCCCGATCCTGCCCTCGAGCCCGCAGGCGTTCGGCTGGTTCAAGCGGCCGATCAAGAACCTCGCCGACTTCAAGGGCATGAAGTGCCGCCAGACGGGCATCGTCGCCGAGATCTTCCAGAGAATGGGCATGACCACGGTGAACATGCCGGGCGGCGAGATCGTGCCGGCCGCGCAGCGCGGCGTCATCGACTGCGCCGAGTGGGTGGGCGGCATCGAGGACCTGCGCCTGGGCTTGCCGCAGGTGTGGAAGTACCACTACGTGCCCGGCATGCACGAGCCGAGCGTGATCGGCGAGCTGATGATCAACTCCGAGGTGTGGGCGTCGCTGCCCGCGCAGAACCAGGAGGCGATCCGCTCGGCGACCACGGAGACGTTCCTGCGCTGGTGGGTGAAATGGCAGAAGCAGAATGCCGACGCCATCGAGGAAATGCGCACCAAGCACGGCACGCAGATCCTGCGCACGCCGCCCGACATCCTGATCGCGTTCCTGAAGACCTGGGACGTGATGGCGAAGGAGGAGTCGGACAAGAGCCCGTTCTTCAAGAAGGTGCTCGACTCGCAGCGCGCCTACGCGTCGAAGGTCGTGCCGGCCAAGCGCTTCATGAACCCGCCGTATTCGTTTGCGGCCAATTACTACTGGCCGGAGAAGTCCGCGGCGAAGCCGGCGGCGAAGAAGTAGCACGCGCCACGTATCGCGAGTGACGGGGAAGGGGCTGCTGCGGCGGCCCCTTCTTTTGTCCGGTTGACCGGGGCGGGGCCGAGCGTGTAGTCTGCGTTTCGCCTTGCGAAATCAACTTGGAGGAGGGGAATCATGAGGCTATTCGTCCGTTCGGCCGTCGCGCTTGCGGCCGCAGCAGCATTCACCGCAGGAGCCCAGGCCCAGACGACGCTGAAGATGCAGGCCACCTGGCCTGCCAGCCTGACGCTGTACGAGAACTTCACCTTCTTCGCCGAGCGCGTCGGCAAGATCTCCGGCGGCTCGCTGAAGGTCGAGACCATGCCCGCCGGGCAGGTGGTGCCGGCCTTCGAGGTGCTCGACGCCACGCACAAGAAGGTGCTCGACGGCGCGCACGCCTGGTCCGGCTACTGGACGGGCAAGAGCAAGACCGCGATCCTATTCACCGGCGGCCCCGGCGGCACCTTCGGCATGGACTTCATCGATGCCATGGGCTGGATGCATCACGGCGGCGGCATCGAGCTTGCCAACGAGTTCTTCCAGAAGGAACTGAAGCTGAATCTCGCCTGGTATCCGATCCTGCCGGCGGGACCGCAGGCCTTCGGCTGGTTCAAGCGGCCGATCAAGAACCTGGCCGACTTCAAGGGCATGAAATGCCGCCAGACCGGCCTCGCCGCCGAAGTGTGGCAGCGGCTGGGCATGACGACGGTCAACATGCCGGGCGGCGAGATCATCCCGTCCGCGCAGCGCGGCGTGATCGACTGCGCCGAGTGGGTGGGCGGCGTGGAAGACCTGCGCCTCGGCTTCCAGAACGTGTGGAAGTACCACTACACGCCGGGCATGCACGAGAACGTGACCATCGGCGAGATCGTGTTCAACATGGATGTGTGGAAAGGCCTGTCGCCGACGCACCAGGAAATCATCAAGTCGGCTGCCGGCGAGACCTTCCTGATCTGGTGGGCGAAGTGGCAGAAGCAGAACGCCGAGGCGCTGAAGGAGCTGCAGGAGAAGCACGGCGTGCGCATCCTGCGTACCCCGCCCGACGTGCTGATCGCATTCCTCAAGGAGTGGGACAAGCTTGCGGCCGAGGAAGGCGCGAAGAACCCGTTCTTCAAGAAGGTGCACGACTCGCAGCGCGCCTACGCCGCCGTCGTCGTGCCGGCGAAGCGGTTCTACTTCCCGCCGTACTCGTTCGCGGCGAACTACTACTTCCCCGAGGGCGGCGCGAAGCCCGCGGCGGCGAAGAAGAAGTAGCCGGACGCAGCTGGATACGGGGGCGGACATCCGCCCCCGTTTTTCGTTTAGGGGCGCGCAATCCTGAACGCGCGCTGACAGGTCCTGGCAGAGGCAAGGAGCATGGCTGAAGGGGTACCGCTGCACATCCGCCTGGTGCGGATCATCGACAAGTTCACCGACACCACCGGCACCTGGGTGGCGTGGCTCAACATGCCGCTGGTGGGGGTGGTGAGCTACGAAGTGTTCGCGCGTTACGCGTTCAATGCGCCGACCATGTGGTCGTTCGACATCACGTACATGCTCTACGGCACGATCTTCATGCTCGGCTCGGCCTATGCCCTGCACAAGGGCGCGCACATCCGCACCGACTTCTTCTTCGAGAAGTGGTCGATCCGCACCAAGGGCGTCATCGACTCGATCGCCTACCTGGTGTTCTTCTTCCCGTCGATCTTCGTCTTCCTGCTGGTGAGTTGGGGTGAGGGCTGGTACGCGTTCACCATCAACGAGGAATCCGAGCAAACGCCGTGGCGGCCGCTGCTGTGGCCGTACAAGATGGTGGTGCCACTCACCTGCCTGCTGCTGCTGATCCAGGGCGTGTCGGAAGTCATCAAGAGCCTGTGGGCGGCGCGCACCGGCGTCGAGCTCGAGCACAAAGAGAAGATCGAGATCTAGCCCATGTCCGGACTCGCGCTGCTCGGCCTGATCATGCTGCTGGTGATGATCGGCGCCATCTTCATCGGCTTCCCGATCTCGTTCACGCTGCTGTTCCTCGCGCTCACCTTCGGCTACTTCGGTCTGGGCGAGGTGGTGTTCAGCCTCGCCTACTTCCAGACCATCGGCATGATGAAGGAGGAGCTGCTCGCGGCGGTGCCCCTGTTCATCTTCATGGGCTTCATCACCGAGCAGGCCGGGCTGATGGAGCGCCTGTTCATCGCGCTGCGCCTGCTGCTGGCGCCGATCCGCGGCTCGCTGTTCGCGGTGGTGATCCTGACCGCCGCCATCTTCGCCATGGCCACCGGCATCGTCGGGGCCGCGGTGACGGTGCTCGGCATCATGGCGAGCCCCATCATGGTGAAAACCGGCTACGACGGGCGGCTCGCCGCGGGCGCCATCACCGCCGGCGGCACGCTCGGCATCCTGATCCCGCCCTCGGTGATGCTGATCGTGATGGGACCGGTGCTCGGCGTGTCGGTAGCCGACCTCTACGCCGCGGCCTTCGGGCCGGGGATCCTGCTGGCCGCCATGTACCTCGGCTACCTGCTGGCACGCGCGTTCATCAACCCGAAGCTGGGCCCGCCGGTGCCAAGGTCGGAGCGTGGCACGGGCGTCTACAAGATCCTGAAGGAAGTGGTGATGGGTGTGGTGCCGCTGGTGGGCCTCATCGCGGCGACGCTGGGGTCGATCCTGGCGGGCCTGGCGACGCCCACCGAGGCCTCGGCGATCGGCGCGCTCGGCGCGATGGTTCTCGCCACGGCCTACGGCAAGGTCACCTACGCGGGCCTCAAGCGTGCGGTGCTCTCGACCACAGCGACCGCCAGCATGGTGCTGCTGCTCGCGGTGACCTCCAACATCTTCGGCGCCGTATTCGCGCGCATGGGCTCGGCCAACTGGATCACGGAAACCATGCTGGCGATGCCGTTCTCCCCGGTGATGATGCTGGTCATCGTGCTGGTGCTGATCTTCCTGCTCGGCTGGCCGTTCGAGTGGCCGGCGATCATCCTGGTGTTCCTGCCGATCTTCTACCCGGTGATGGACGGCCTGAAGGAGGCGCTCGGCCAGTCGCTCGGCATCCCGACCGACCTGGTGATGGTCTGGTTCGGCGCCACGGTGGCGGTGGTCCTGCAGACGGCATTCCTGTCGCCACCGGTGGCGATGTCCGCTTACTACCTGCGGCAGGTGGTGAAGGAATGGTCGCTGGCGACGATCTACAAGGGCATGTTCGAATTCATGATCCTGCAGGTGATCGCCATCGCGCTGATCGTCTCGTTCCCGGTGATCGCCACCAAGTTTCCCGAGCGGATGCGCGCGGAATCGGCGGCGGTGAAGACCGAGGAAGTGGACGACAGCATGAACCGCCTGGAGTCCGATCCGTTCAAGGGCGCGCAGGACGAGGCGGAAGGCAAGGCTGGTGAGGAGGAGGGAGGGGAAGCAGAAGAAGATCTGGAACAAGACCCGCTGTCGAAGAAGAGCAAGAAATAGCAGGCGACTGTCCCCTGATTTCGACGCCGGGCCCTGCCCGGCGTTTTTGTTTTACCCTTCGCGCATGCCGTTCGATTTCGACGCGCCGGTGGATCGCGCCGGCACCTGGGCCGCGCGCTGGGAACGCTACGCCGGGCGCGACGTGATCCCGCTGTGGGTGGCGGACTCCGACTACCGGGCGCCGCCCTGCGTGCTGGAGGCGCTTGCCGCGCGCCTGCGCCACGGCGTGCTGGGCTACACCGTGCCGCCAACCGAGCTGCGCGAGGCGATCGTCCAGCGCATGCAGCGGCTGTACCGCTGGCGCATCGAGCCCGATTGGATCGTGTTCCTGCCGGGCGTCGTGCCCGGGCTGCACCTCGCCGCGCGCCACCTGCTGGCTGCCGATGAGCACGCGCTGCTGCCGACGCCGATCTACCACCACTTCAAGCGCGCCGTCGAGCTTGCGCCCCGCGCGCATACGCAGGTGCCGCTCGCGATGCGCGCGGGCCGGTGGGTGCTCGACGAGGAGCGCCTCGCGGCGTCGGTGCGCCCGAGCACGCGGCTGCTCTATCTGTGCAACCCGCAGAATCCGGGCGGCACCATCTTCACGCGGGCGGAGCTGGAACGCCTGGCGCAGTTTGCGCTGCGCCACGGCCTCACCGTGGTGTCCGACGAGATCCACGCCGACCTGCTGCTCGATGCCGGCAAGCCGCACGTGCCGGTCGCGAGCCTCGCGCCCGAGATCTCGCGGCGCACCGTGACGCTCGCCTCTCCCAACAAGACCTTCAATTTCCCGGGCGCCGGCTGCGCCTGGGCGATCGTGGAAGACCCGGACCTGCGCCGTGCCCTGTCCGCCGACCACCACGCGACCGTGCACGACGCCTCGGTGTTCGGCTACCTCGCGTCGCTCGCCGCCTACCGCGAGGGCGACGAGTGGCTCGCGGCGCAGCTCGAATACCTGCGTGCCAACCGCGACGCCACGGAGCGCGCCATCGCCGCCATGCAGGGACTGCAGATGGCGCACGTCGAGGCCACCTACCTTGCCTGGATCGACGCCACCGCGCTCGGCCTGAAGGATGCGGCTGCGCATTTCCTCGCGCACGGGGTGGCGCTCTCGCCGGGCGAGCAGTTCGGCGCGCCCGGCTACGTGCGGCTCAACTTCGGCACTCAGCGCGCGCGCCTGGCAGCGGCCCTGGCGCGGATGTCCTCGGCGGTCTCCAGCACCTTCGCGAGGTGAGGATCGGTCACGCCGAGCGCATACATGTGCTCGAGCGTGTGGCGGATGTAGTCGGTGCAGCGGCCGCGCTCGCCCACGCCCTGCGCCACCAGCTGGGCGCGGCTGTGCAGGTCGAGCTCGTGGCAATACTGGGCGTGGTCGGGATCGGCGATGAAGGCGAGCGCGCGGATGCGGCGGCCGCGCGAGAGGCGCACCGGCACCAGCCTCGCGTAATAGACGCGCCGGCGCATCTCCCGGTGCCACAGCCGTCCGAGGGCGTAGGCGACGTGGGCGGCGGGGATGCAGAACGCCATGCCCCAGCATGAGCCCCCGCGGCACAGCCCCATCACCAGCCCGGGCTGGTGGTCCGTGCCCCGGTAGCGCGTGGACAGGATGCACAGCGAGCGGTGGTAGCCCTTGAGCAGGGCGACCGAGCGCTCGCGGAAATAGAAGCCCGGCGACCACATCAGCGAGCCGTAGCCGAACACCCAGAGGTCGCCCCGCGGGAGCAGGGCGCGGAACTGCGCGAGGTTCATCAGCGGCCGCTTAACGCGCCACGCACCTCTTTGGCTGACGCGAGCGGCCGGCCGGCGGCCTCGATGGCCCGGCGCGCCTCGCGCACCCAGTCGAGGTTGGTGCGCGCGGAGCCCAGGGGTGCGTCCTCGAGGCCCACGCGCACATTGCCGCCGCGCGCGGCCGCTGCGCCCGCAAGGGGCAGGATATCCACCGCGAGTCCCGCCACCATCCAGGGGGACCCGGGCGCCTCGTCCGCCAGCAGACGCTGATAGGCCTCGAGCGCGTACGGCGCCGGCGGGAAGCCGAAGTTGAACCCGTCGGAGAACATGAAGCGGTAGATCGGCTGCGGCACGCCCGCCGCGCGGGCGAGGGCGGCCCCCATGCGCAGGAAGCCCGGCTCGTAGATGGCATAGCCGGGGTGGAAGCGGTGGCGCGCGGCCAGCGCCAGGCCGTGCTGGATGTGGTCGTGGGGGTTCGCATAGACGAACTCCTCGATGTTGACCGAACCTGGGTCGACCACTGCCCATTCAAGCAGCCCGCGCCGCGCAAGCGCCTCGATGGCGGCGAAGCGCGTCTGCGCCGTGTGCTCGCCCCCGAACGGGATGGTGGGATAGACGATGCAATCCACCTTGGCGCGAATGCCCTCGATGATGCGCGCGTACAGGTCCGCATCGTCGCGCTGGCGGCCGCTCGCCTCGTCGTAGGCGTGCACGTGCACGATCGCCGCGCCTTCCCTGGCGCAAGCGACGCCCTGCTCGACGATGTCGGCGGTGCGCACCGGGATGCCCGGCTGACGGTCGCGGCCCCAAGGGCCGTTCAGTGCGACTTCGAGCCAGGTGCCGTGGACCATGGGCAATGTGCTCGCATTATAGAATCGGTGGCGGAAAAGCCACGATGACACGCCCTACGCGCCGGCCGCCGATCGTCGGCCGCTACACCCTGGAAGAGGTCGCGCTCGCCGCGAGGAACAGCGGCATGCCGCTCGAGGCGCTGCGCCACGAGGTGACGCCCGCCGGGCTGCATTACTCGCTCATCCACTTCGACATCCCGAGCATCGATGCGCGCGCCTGGCGCCTGCAGGTGGGCGGGCTGGTCGAGCGCGCGCTCGCCTTGTCGCTCGATGAGCTGCGCGGCATGCGCGCGCGCACCTTGCGCGTCACGATGGAGTGCGCGGGCAACGGCCGCGCGCAGGTTTCCCCGCGCTACCCGTCGGTGCCGTGGGTGGAGGAGGGCGTATCCACCGCGGAGTGGACCGGGGTATCGCTCGCCGAGGTGCTGAAGGCCGCCGGGCTGCGAGCGAACGTTCGCGACATCGTCTTCGAGGGTGCCGACCGCGGCATCGACCGCAACGTCGAGCACGCCTTTGCGCGCAGCCTCGCGCCCGCCGAGGCGATGCAGGAGGACGTGCTGCTCGCCTGGGCGATGAACGGCGAGCCGCTGCCGGCGCGGCACGGCCATCCGCTGCGCCTCGTGGTGCCGCGCTGGTACGGCATGGCGAGCGTGAAGTGGCTCGAGCGCATCGAAGCCATCGACCGGCCGTTCGAGGGCGTGCAGCAGGCGCTCAGCTACCACTTCAGGAGCGCGCCCGGCGAGCGCGGCACGCCCTGCCGGCTGATGCGCGTCAACGCGCTGATGGCGCCGCCCGGTGTGCCCGACTTCTACACGCGGCGGCGCGTGCTGCGCCCGGGGCGCACGCGGGTCGTCGGGCGCGCCTGGTCCGGCGAAGCCGCGATTGCGCGCGTGGAGTTCGCAGTGGACGGGACCTGGCACGACGCGCGGCTCGATGCGCCCTCCGGCGCACACGCCTGGCGCGGCTGGCGCGCCGACTGGGACGCGGTGGCGGGCGAGCACGAGCTCGCCTGCCGCGCCACCGAC
>DASTHP010000213.1:0-3040 GCA_035718125.1 Burkholderiales bacterium
GCGGCCCTGCGCGAACCCAAGCACCTTGATCGAGAGCACCGGCAGCACGCAAGGCATCAGGTTGAGGATCAGCCCGCCCGCGAAGGCGAGCGCGAGCGCGGCGATGAGGCTGAGCGAGGTGGTGGCCGCCACCGCCGGCGCGGCGAGGACGGCGCCTTTCACCGGCACGTCGATCTCGAAGCCGCGCACGCCATCGGCGACGAGCAGCCCGTGCACGCGCTCGAATCCGCCCAGCGGTTGCGCGACAGCGGGAATGAAGAGGCGCAGCCCCGCTTCGCGCCGCTCGAGCGCCTGCGCCGCGGCGTGCAGCACCTTGCCCTCCTCGTAGGGGAAGAAATGCAGCGTCTTGGCGGCGAAATCCGCCGGCGGCGCGATCTCGAGCCCTACGCCGCCGGCCGCGCCGCTCGCCTTGAAGCTCCAGCCCGCGCCCGCCGATTCGGGCAGCGCCTCGCGCGTGTAGGCGATCTCCCGCGCACGCGGCGCCGCGCCGGGATCCAGCACCAGGTCCGCCTCCTGCGGAATGCAGCGCTCGGGATTGCACACCAGCCACTTCGCGTGCGCGGCGATGCGCGCCGGCGCCTTTGCGTAGGGCGGGGGCGCGATGTCGGTAAGCAGCAGCACCTCACCCTCGTAGCCGTAGTTGGCGAGCGGGCCGATGGGCAGCTTCTCGGGCACCGGCCACTGGATCGCCCCTGCCCGATAGCCGGGCGGCAGCTGCCACTGGATGGAAGTGGGCTGGCCCGAATCGCCGGGGTTGCGCCAGTAGGTGTGCCAGCCCTTGATCGCCTGCAGGCGCAGCGCCACGGTGAAGGGCTTGCCCGGCTCGGGCGCGGCTCGCTCGGCCACCAGCTCGGCCTCGACCTGCTCGGTGCGCACCGGGGCGGCCGCAGCCGGCAGGGCCAGCCCGAGAAAGAGCAGCAGGGCGAGTCTGTTCAGGGTCATGGCGCGCAATGGTCGGGCCGGTCCTCGGGGCGGCGGCATCCCGTCCCGCCGCTTCCTTTCGACTGCCGCCGTCCAAGAAGTTCCGTGGCCCGGCCGCCGGCGCTGCAAGGTTGCAGCCTAGCGCACCGGATGGAGCACGCCCGCACGCAGCTCGAGCACGCGCTCGGCGCGAGCGGCGAGCCCGGCGTCGTGCGTGACGATGACGAAGGCGGTGCCGCGCTTCTCCGAGAGCTTCACCATCGACTCGAAGACCTCGTCCGCGGTGTGCGTGTCGAGGTTGCCGGTGGGCTCGTCGGCGAGCACGCAGGCGGGCTCGGTGACCAGCGCGCGCGCGAAGGCGGCGCGCTGGCGCTCGCCCCCCGAGAGCTCGGAGGGCAGGTGCTCGAGGCGCTCGCCGAGGCCGATCTCGGTGAGCGTGCGCCGCGCCCGCTCGAGCGCGGCCGCCCTGTCCATGCGGCGGATGAAAAGCGGCATCGCCACGTTCTCGATCGCGGTGAATTCCGGCAGCAGGTGGTGGAACTGGTAGACAAACCCCAGCGTGGCGTTGCGCACGCGCCCGCGCTCCGCCTCGTCCATCGCGCTGAGCGCCCTGCCCTGCACGCTCACGCTGCCGGCCGTCGGCGCGTCCAGCCCGCCGAGCAGGTGCAGCAGGGTGCTCTTGCCCGAGCCCGACTTGCCCATGATCGCCACGCGCTCGCGCGCGCGCACGGAAAAGTCCACGCCGGCGAGCACCTTCACCGGCTGCGGCCCGTGGTAGGTCTTCGCCAGCCCCCGGCAGGCGAGAACCGGCGCACCAGCCGTTTCACTCATAGCGCAGCGCCTCGGCGGGATTGACGCGCGCGGCGCGCCAGCTCGGGTACAGCGTCGCGACGAAGGACATGACCAGCGAAACCAGGCCGATGGTCATCACGTCGCGCAGCTGCACGTCGGAGGGCAGGTCGGTGATGTAGTAGACCTCCGGCGAGAGGAACTTGAAGCCGAACAGCGACTCGACCGCCGGCACCACGGTGGCCACGTTCAGCGCGAGCAGCACCCCGCCCGTGACGCCGAGCAGCGTGCCGATGACGCCGATCATCGCGCCCTGCACCACGAAGATCTGCAGGATGCTGCCCGGCGCGGCGCCCAGCGTGCGCAGGATGGCGATGTCGGCCTGCTTGTCGGTCACCAGCATCACCAGCGTCGAGACGATGTTGAACGCCGCCACCGCGACGATCAGCGTCAGGATGATGAACATCACGCGCTTCTCGATCTCCACCGCGCGGAAGAAATTCGCGTGGCTGCGCGTCCAGTCGGAAGCGTACACGTCCGGCGCGAGCTTCGCGGCCAGGTCGCGCGCCACCTCGCGCGCGGCGAACAGGTCGTCGAGCTTCAGGCGCACGCCCGAGACGCCGCCGCCCAGCTGGTACAGGCGCTGCGCGTCGTCCAGGTGGATGAGCGCGAGGCTCGAGTCGTACTCGTGCATGCCGATCTCGAAGGTGCCGACCACGGTGAACTGCTTGAGGCGCGGGATCACGCCCGCCGGCGTCACCTGCCCCTGCGGCGCGATCAGCGCCACCTTGTCCCCGGGAAATGCGCCGATGCCGCGCGCGAGCGCGCTGCCCAGCACGATGCCGAACTCGCCCGGCACGAGTGCCGCGAGCTTTCCCGAGCGCATGTGCTGGCCGATGTCGGCGACGCGCTCCTCCAGCTCGGGCAGCACGCCGCGCACGATCACGCCGCGCACGCCCTGGCCGTAGGTGAGCATGCCCTGCGCGTTGATGAAGGGCGCCGCCTCCAGCACGCGCGGATTCGCCGCGGCGGCCTTGGCGACGCGCGGCCAGTCGTCGATGCGATTGCCTGGCCCGCTCAACTGCACGTGCGACACCACCGCGAGGATGCGCGCGCGCAGCTCCTGCTGGAAGCCGTTCATCACCGAGAGCACCACGATCAGCGCGGCGACGCCGAGCGCGATCCCGGCCATCGAGATGAGCGAGATGAAGCTGATGAAGTGGTTGCGGCGCTTGGCGCGGGTGTAGCGCAGACCGACGAGGAGCTCGTAACGCACGGGGCCGCAGAATACTACAATCCGTTGAATGGACGCGGAAACTTCACGGTTGCT
>DASTHP010000214.1:0-16283 GCA_035718125.1 Burkholderiales bacterium
CGCCGGAGAACGTGGAGAAAGCTGTGAGGAGCGTCTTGTCATGACCATCAAAGTCGGCATCAACGGCTTCGGCCGCATCGGCAGGAACATCCTGCGCGCGCACTACGAGGACGGCAAGAAGCACGACCTGCAGTTCGTCGCCGTCAACGACCTGGGCGACGCGCACACCAACGCGCACCTGCTCAAGTACGACACCGCTCACGGCCGCTTCAAGGGCAGCGTGGCGGTGGACGGCGACGCCATCGTCGTCAACGGCGACCGCCTGAAGGTGCTCGCCGAGCGCGATCCCGCCAAGCTGCCCTGGAAGGCGCTCGGCGTGGACGTGGTGATGGAGTGCACGGGCCTCTTCACCGGCAAGGCGAAGGGCGGCGCGAGCCATCTCTCCGCGGGCGCGAAGAAAGTGATCATCTCGGCACCGGGCGACAAGGACGTGGACCGCACCATCGTGATGGGCGTGAACCACGGCGAGCTGAAGGCCTCGGACACGGTGATCTCCAACGCCTCGTGCACCACCAACTGCCTGGCGCCGCTGGTCAAGGCGCTGGACGATTCCGTCGGCGTGGTGAACGGGCTGATGGTCACCGTGCACGCCTATACCAACGACCAGGTGCTCACCGACGTGTTCCACAAGGACCTGCGGCGCGCGCGCTCGGCCTCGCAGAACATGATCCCGACGAAGACGGGCGCCGCGGCCGCGGTGGGTCTCGTGCTGCCGCACCTGAACGGCAAGCTCGACGGCTACGCCATCCGCGTGCCGACCATCAACGTGTCGATCGTCGACCTCACCTTCATCGCGAAGAAGGCCACCTCGGTGGAGGAAGTGAACGCCGCGGTGAGGAAGGCCTCCGAGGGCGCACTGAAGGGCATCCTCGAGTACAACACCGAGCCCCTCGTCTCCTCGGACTTCAACCACAACCCGGCAAGCTCGGTGCTGGACGCCGGCCTCACCAAGGTCACCGGCGGCACCATGGTGAAGGTCGGGGCCTGGTACGACAACGAATGGGGCTTCAGCAACCGCATGCTCGATGCGGCGGTGGCGCTGATGGGGGCGAAGTGAGGCGTCAAGCAATGAACGCGCCGTTCATTGCGGCGCGATCCGGCATTCGCACGGCAAGGTAGCGACATGCGCTTCAAGCGCATGGCCGACCTCGACCTGCGCGGCCAGCGCGTATTCATCCGCGCCGACCTGAACGTCCCGCAGGACGAAGCCGGCCGCATTACCGACGACACGCGCATCCGCGCCTCCGTTTTCGGCATCCGCCTCGCGCTGGAGAAGGGCGCCGCGGTGATGGTCACCTCGCACCTCGGCCGGCCGAAGGAGGGCGAGTTCAAGCCGGAAGACTCCCTCGCCCCGGTGGCCAAGCGCCTCGGCGAGCTGCTCGGGCGCGAGGTGCCGCTCAAGCGCGACTGGGTGGACGGTGTCGAGGTGAAGCCGGGCGACGTCGTGCTGCTGGAGAACTGCCGCGTCAACAAGGGCGAGAAGAAGGACGACGAGGCGCTCGCGAGGAAGATCGCGGCGCTTTGCGATGTCTACGTGAACGACGCCTTCGGCACCGCGCACCGCGCGGAAGCAACCACGCACGGCGCGGCGCGCTTCGCCAAGGTGGCCTGCGCCGGACCGCTGATGGCGGCGGAGCTCGACGCGCTGGGCAAGGCGCTCGCCAGCCCGAAGCAACCGCTCGTAGCGATCGTCGCCGGCTCGAAGGTGTCCACCAAGCTCACGGTGCTCGCCGAGCTCGCGAAGAAGGTGGACCAGCTGATCGTCGGCGGCGGCATCGCCAACACCTTCATGCTCGCCGCCGGCCTGCCGGTGGGCAAGTCGCTCGTGGAGAAGGATCTGGTCGGCGAGGCGAAGCGCATCATGGGGCTGACCAAGGTGCCGCTGCCGGTGGACGTCGTCGTGGGCAAGAGCCTGGACGACAGGAGCGGCACCACCAAGCCCGCCAACCAGGTTGCTGCGGACGAGATGATTCTGGATGTAGGCCCGCAGACCGCGCAAGCGTTCGCCGCCTTGCTCAAGGTCGCGGGCACCATCGTCTGGAACGGCCCCGTGGGCGTGTTCGAGAACGACGCCTTCGCGCGCGGCACCGAGACGCTCGCGCGCGCCATCGCCGAGTCGCAGGCGTTCTCCATCGCGGGCGGCGGCGACACCGTGGCGGCCATCAACAAGTTCGGCATCGCCGACCGGATCGGCTACATCTCCACCGCCGGCGGCGCGTTCCTCGAGTTCCTCGAAGGCAAGACGCTGCCCGCGGTTGCCGCGCTCGAAGCGCGCGCCTAGCGCGGCAGATTGGCCCGGGCGCGATGCTACACTTCGCGCGATGCTCCGCAGCACCAAGATCGTCGCCACGCTCGGCCCCGCCTCGAGCGAGCCTGCCGTGCTCGAGCGCATGGTGCGCGCGGGCGTGGACGTGGTGCGGCTCAATTTCTCGCACGGCACCTCGCAGGACCACGAGAATCGCGCGGCCCTGATCAGGGACATCAGCCGCAAGGCCGGGCGCACGGTCGCCATCATGTGCGACCTGCAGGGCCCGAAGATCCGCATCGGCAAGTTCAAGGACGGCAAGGTCACGCTGGAGAAGGGCGCGCGCTTCACGCTGGACGCCGGCTGCGAGCTGGGCGACGCCGAGCGCGTCGGCCTGGACTACAAGGAGCTGCCGCGCGACGTCGACGAAGGCTCGGTGCTGCTCCTGGACGACGGCAAGATCGTGCTCGAGGTCACCGCAGTGCGCGGCGAGGAAGTGCAGACCCGCGTGCGCCACGGCGGCGTGCTCTCGAACAACAAGGGCATCAACCGCCAGGGCGGCGGCCTCACCGCGGCGGCGCTCACGGCGAAGGACATGGAGGACATCCGCACCGCGGCGAAGATCAACGCGGACTATCTCGCGGTGTCGTTTCCGAAATCGGGCGCCGACATGTATATGGCGCGCGAGCTGCTGCGCGCCGCCGGCGGCAGGGCCATGCTGATCGCCAAGATCGAGCGCGCGGAGGCGGTGAAGCACGAGGTGCTGCTGGACATCATGGGCGCCTGCGACGGCATCATGGTGGCGCGCGGCGATCTCGCCGTGGAAGTAGGCGATGCGGCGGTGCCGGCGCTGCAAAAGCGCATGATTCGCCTCGCGCGCGAGCAGAACAAGCTCACCATCACGGCGACGCAGATGATGGAATCGATGATCGCCAGCCCGGTACCGACGCGCGCCGAGGTGTCCGACGTCGCCAACGCGGTGCTCGACGGCACCGACGCGGTGATGCTCTCGGCCGAATCGGCGAGCGGCAAGTACCCGGTCGAGACCATCGAGGCGATGGACCGCATCTGCCTCGAGGCGGAGCAGACGCAGGCCATCAGCCTGGAGCAGGATTTCCTCAATCGCGTGTTCACGCGCGTTGACCAGTCAATCGCCATGGCGGGCCTGTTCACGGCCTTTCACCTCAAGGTAAAGGCCATCGCCACGCTCACCGAGTCGGGCTCCACCGCGCTGTGGATGTCGCGCCTGAACTGCGGCGTGCCGATCTACGCGCTCACCTCGCAGACGCACACCCGCTACCGCTGCGCCCTGTTCCGCGACGTGTACCCGCTGATGGTCAAGTACGTAGGCCACGACCGCGAGGAGCTGCTGCGCGAGGTCGAGAAGGTGCTGGTGGACAACGGCGTGGTGAAGGACGGCGAGCTGATCGTGGTCACCATCGGCGAGCCGATCGGCAAGCCGGGTGGCACCAACACCATGAAGATCGTCCGGGTGGGCGACCACCGCTAGTAGGGAACAGGGGAACCGAGGTTCCCCCGTTACCCCTCCTAAACCGGTGTAGGTCGTGCCTCGAGGAGACCAGGCCGACTGAAGACGCCGTAACGGGACTTCTACCGCGCCGTCCAGACTTCGCCGTCGCGGCGGGCGCGGCCGGCTTGCGCCAGGGATTCCAGGTGCTGCGCGATGGTGCGCCGCTCCACATCTTCGTAGAACAGGTCGTTCAGCTGCTTCGGGTAGACGAAGCGATGCGCGATCAGCTCTTCGAGCGTTGCGGGACGTGCCCGCAGAAACGCCGCGATCGCCTCTTCGCGCGCATCCAGCCGCGAGGCGAAGGCCGCGAGCAATTCCAGGAACGTGGCGCGATCGGTGATCACGCCCTTGTGGTGCGAGGTGATCCACGCCTTTGCCGGGATGTCCTTGACCGCCGCGAGGGTCTTGCGGAACGCCTCGAGGCTCGAGGTGGCGTCGCCGTAATACGGGCCGAAGGACGACAGGTCGATGTCGCCGATGAAGGCGATGCCGCCGGGCTCCACGAGCAGGACGCAGTGGCCGCTCGTGTGCCCGGGCGCGTGGATTGCGCGCACCGTCACGCCACCGCCGAGGTCCCAGCGCGTGCCGCTGGCGTAGGCAAGCGCGTCCGGCCGGGGCACGTAGTGGAACTCGCGCTTGATCTTCTCGTGCATGCCCGCGAGCACCGCGGGCGCGTAGCCGTAGTGGCGCGCGAGCCCGTCCCAGCTGCGCGCGGCTGCGGCGTCGGCCTCATGCACGTAGACGGGCGCGTGCGGCAGGCGGTGCAGGCCGGCCATGTGGTCCTCGTGCACGTGGCCGAGCACGACGAGGTCGGCGGCGAGGAGCTCCTCGCCCAGGCGGTTCGCGACCAGCGGCGTGTCGAAGGCAACGAGCGTGTCCGCGCCGCGCACCACGACCTGGTTGCCGTCCGGGTACTTGCCCGACTTCTCGCCGAGGTAGACGCTGACCGGCCCGAGCCGGATCACCGGGACTTGCATGCGCCTATCTTACTGACGGCGGCAGATAGCGCGCGTCCGAGTAGGTGAGCAGCCACTGCGGCCGGAAGGCGACGAAGATCGCGGTCAGCGCGCCGGTGAGGAACGCCTCGCCCCAGGCGATCAACCACGCGGCCGTGAGGATCGCCGGTCCGGCGCCGTCCGCTGCGCTGTGCCCCGACCACACGCGCAGCGTGGCCGCCGCCACGGTCGCGGCCGCGGTACCGAGGAATCCGCGCCCGAGGATGTAGACGAACAGGTGCTTCGGCAGCCAGCGCCGCATCGCCATGCCGATGGCGAGCGCCACGGAGGCAGGGACGGCGCCGTTCCACGCCGCGAGCTCCAGGGCGCGCGCGAGATCACCGCCGCCCAGCCACGCACCCGCCGCGGCCACGGCGCACAGTGTGACGATCGCCAGGGGCCAGCCGAACATCAGCACCAGGAGGCAGGCGCCGGACAGCGCTGCGGGGAAGTCCGGCGGCAGCAGGGACTGCGCGGCCCAGAGCAGGGGCAGGATCACGAGCGCGGCGAACCACGGCGCGCGCAGGGCGCTCGCGCGCAGCACGTCCCAAGGCCGGAAGAATAGGGCGATCGATATCGCCGTGGAGACCAGAGCGAGCTCGAGCGTCACGAGGGCGTGCGGCATCGTGGCGGCGAAGAAGGCCTTGTGATCGAAGCGCGCGCCCTAGCGGCGCGCGATGCTCAGCACGCAGTCCCGGGCACCGGACTTGCCTCGCGCCATGTACCGCTCGCCGGCGAACTTGCCGTCGAACTCCAAGGTATAAGGCTGGCCGTAGAACTCCGTCATCCTCGAGATGCCCTTGCCCGCGACGCGCATCCGGCCGTCGGGCTCGCGCGTGCCGCTCATCGCCGCGGAGCCGGGCTCGCCGGCCTTGCCGTAGCGCAGCTCGTATTTCTGCCCGGTCACCGTGACTGCGGCTTGATAGGTGGACGGGGCCGAGGATTCCTGTGCCGCGCAGGCGAAGCTCGCGGTCCAAGGGCCGGGAAACGTCGCGGCCTGGCGCGCCCAGGCGGCCTCGGTGAGAAGCGTCAAGGAGCAGTCGCGCGTACCGAGGGTGCCCCTGCCCTGGTAGCGGTTCTCGCTGAACTTCCCGCTGATCGTGGCCTTGTAGGCCTCGCCCTGGAAGTCGCGCAGCGACGAGATCCCGCTGCCCGCGAGCTGCAGGCTGCCATCCGGCTGCCGCTGGCCCTTCATCTGCAGCACGCCCGGCTGCCCGGCCCTGCCCATGGCGAGTGCGAACGCATTGCCGACTTGCGTGACCGCAGCCGTGAACGTGCTGGGCCATGCGGAGCCCACCGGGCCGCAGGCGAAGGTGCCGGCCCACTTGACCGGCGTTGGCGGCGCGGGCTTTGGCGACGCAGCGGGCGCGGCGGCTGTCAGTCCCGCAGTCGCCTGCGGGGTTGCGCGCACTTTCGCCGCCGCCTCCGCGGCGCGGCGCGACTCCGCCGCCGCGGCGAGCTCCGCGTCCGCCTTGCGCCGGGTGGCTTCGGCTTCCGCGCGCGCGGCGGCAAGCTCGGCCTGCGCACGCGTGCGCGTCTGCGCAATGCGTTGCTCCTCCAGCGCGCGCTTCGCGGCCTCTGCGGAAGAGGTGGCGGCCGCAGCCGCCTTTCTCGCCTCCTCTGCCTCCGCACGCGCCTTGGCAAGCTCGGCTTCGGCGCTGGCCCTGGCCTTCGCCGCTTCGTCGGTGCGGCCCTGCGACTGCTGCGCGACGTACCAGGCCACCCCTGCGCCCAGCGCGACGACGGCGAGGACCGCGCCGATCCAGGCTCCCGACGCGCGCCGCGGCTTGCGCCCGACGGTCGTGCGGCGCCCCTCGCGGTCGACGCGGTAGGCGCGGATCGGCCGGTCGATGTTCTTCAGCGACTGCTCGCCGAGATCGACGAAGCCCAGATCGAGCTTGCCCGCGATCTGGTCGTAGACGCTGGAGGAGACGTAGATGTGGCCGGGCTCGGCGATGCCTTCGAGGCGTGCGGCCACGTTGACGCCGTCGCCGAGCAGGTCATCGCCCTTGACCATCACGTCGCCGAGGTTGACGCCGATGCGAAAGTGCATGCGGCGGCCTTCCGGCAGCGTGTCATTGCGGGTCTTGAGCGCGTCCTGGATCTCGACGGCGCAGCGCACCGCCTGTGTCGGGCTCGCGAACTCGGCGAGCACGCTGTCGCCGGCCGTGTTGATGATGCGGCCTTCGTGGAACTGGATGATGCCGTCGATCACCGAGCGGTGCGCGGCGAGGACCTTCATCGTCCCCTCCTCGTCGGCAGCCATCATGCGGCTGTAGCCGACCGCGTCCGCGGCAAGGATCGCGGCGAGCTTGCGTTTGACCGGGTTGACGGACATCGCGCGGGAATTATAGGTTAGGGGCTATGAGCGGCATGACCCCCCAAGCAGCCAATCACGCCAGCCTGCCCCCGCTTGCCTCGCGCTTCGTCGCGGTGGCGGCGCTGCCATGGGAAAAGACGCGTTTTCCCGGCATCGAGACCAAGACCCTGCTGATCGACCGCGGGAGCGGCGTCGCCACCCTGCTGATGAAGATGGCGCCGGGCGCGAAGCTGCCTGACCACGAGCACGTGCTCATCGAGCAGACTTACGTGCTGGAGGGAAGCCTCGTGTGCGGCGAAGGCGAGTGCAAGGCCGGCGAGTTCGTCTGGCGCCCCGCCGGCAGCCGGCACGACGCCTGGGGCGGCCCGCAGGGCGGCCTGATGCTGGCCATGTTCCAGATCCCCAATCGCTTCTACGAGCCCGACGGCCGCCAGACCGACGTCACCGGCGCCGATTGGGAAGCCAACTGGGGCAAGGCCCTGTTCCGCTGAAAATCGGGGTCAGGGCCGGATTTCCCTGGGGTCAGACCCCGGTTCTTCTTTGCTTGGGGTCTGACCCCGATTTTGCGGCCCTGACCCCGATTTTCACCTGCCTTCGTACAAGTCGCGCCCCTTCACCAGCGCGCGGATCTTGCCGTCCGCCATGTTGCGCTTGAGCATCCAGAAGCCGCAGTCGGGGTGGACGTACTTGACGCGCCCGCGGCCCAGCGTCTTCTCGGCGCGCTCGATGGCGCGCGCGATTTCGTCCGCCGTCTCGATCTCGGTGCGCTTGATATCCACGACGCCCAAGCCGAAGCCGATGTCCTTGCGCAGGTCCTTGAACACCGCGAGCTCGGCTGGCGGGCGGTGGGCGCATTCCATGACCACGTGGTCGACCGCGAGGGCGTTGAGGTAGTCCATCAGCTTCGCCCAGGTGCCTTTCTGGATCGACTGCCCGCCGTAATTGCCGAAGCACAGGTGCACCGCCGCCTTGGCCTTCTTCGGCACCGCTTTGAGCACCTTGTTGATCGATGCCGCGGCCCACTTCCATTCCTCCGGATGCCCCGGCAGGTTGGCTTCGTCCACTTGCACCACGTCGGCATCGAGGCGCTTCACCTGCTCGGCCAGCACGCCGGCAATCGCGTGCGCGAGCTTCTCCGCGCTGCCGTAATGCCGGTCGTGCAGCGTCTTGGCCAGCATGTGCGGCCCGGTGAGCGTGAACTTGAAGGGGCGCGTGGCGAGCTGCTTGGCGCGCGCGCAGGGGATCGGCAGGTTGAGCGTGCCCGCGCCGATCGGCCCCACGACCACGCCGGGCGGCCGCGTGCGAAAGCGCATGCCCGAGGCCTTCGCGTAGTCGAGCCACTCCGAGAAGCCGATGTCGGCGCGCACGCCGGACAGCGGCCGCACGAAGTACTCGATCATGCCGTTGGTCTCGGGATGGTTCAGGTCGAAGCGGTACAGCTCGCCGTCGCACACCACGTCGAGGCCCGCCTGCTCCTGCGTGTGCAGCACGACGCGCGTCGCGTCGACGAGCGCCTGCTCGGAAGGCGCGGCGGCGAGCCAGTCGGGAACCGGATACGAGCCGACGACAGTGGTCTTGATGCGCGGCGCGGGCATGGCGGCTGATTATAATTCACCGAATGGTTAACTTCGACGGCGAGGATTCCCTCGAGGAGTTCATGACGCGCCCGACGCCCGCGCTCGAGGCGGATCTCGCGCGCGCGCCCGGCGACATCCTGGTGCTGGGCATCGGCGGCAAGATGGGCCCGACGCTGGCGCGCATGGCGAAGCGCGCGGCGCCGCAGCGGCGCGTGATTGGCGTGGCGCGCTTTTCCGACGCGGCCCTGCGCGCCAGGCTGGAGGGCTGGGGCATCGAGTGCATCGCCTGCGATCTTCTCGAGCGCGCGGCGCTCGAGCGCCTGCCGCGCGCGCCGAACGTGGTGTTCATGGCCGGGCACAAGTTCGGCGCCGCGGGCAATCCCGCGTACACCTGGGCGATGAACGCGGGCGTGCCCTGGATGGTCGCGGAAACGTTCCGCGCCTCGCGCATCGTCGCGTTCTCCACCGCCTGCGTGTATCCTTTCGCCGACGTCACCGGGCGCGGCGCGTCCGAAGACACGCCCACACTGCCGCCGCCCGGGGATTACGCCAGCTCCTGCGTCGCGCGCGAGATGGCCTTCGCCTACGGCTCGTTGCGGTTCGGCACGCCGGGGCGCCTGGTGCGCCTGGAGTACGCCATCGACATGCGCTACGGCGTGCTGCATGACGTCGGCACCAAGGTATTCAGGGGCGAGCCGGTGGACGTGACCATGGGCCACGTCAACGTCATCTGGCAGGGGGAGGCGAACGAGCAGGCGCTGCGACTGCTCGCGCACTGCACGGCGCCAGCCTCGCCGCTCAACGTGAGCGGGCCCGAGGTGGTGAGCGTGCGCGGGCTCGCCGGGGAATTCGGCAAGCGTTTCGGCAGGACGCCCGTGATCACCGGCAGGGAAGCGCCCACCGCCTGGCTGGTGGATACGCGCGCCGCGCAGGCGCTGTTCGGCGCGCCGCGCGTGCCGCTGCAGACGATGATCGACTGGCAGGCCGAATGGATTCGCCGCGGCGGCGCCAGCCTCGGCAAGCCGACGCATTTCGAGGCGCGGGATGGGAAGTACTGAGCACGCGCTCGGCCCGCGCCACCTGCAAGGCTGCGTGGCGCTGTCCAAGTCCGCGAACTGGAACCAGAACGAGGCCGACTGGCGCCTGATGCTCGCGATCGGGCGCGGCTGGGGCATCACGCTCGCGGACGGCACGCTGGCCGCGTCCACCGTGGTGCTGCCTTACGGCGGCTTTGCGTGGGTAAGCATGGTGCTGGTGCTGCCCGAGCAGCGGCGCCAGGGCTTCGCCACCCGGTTGCTGCGCGCGGCGCTCGCCAATCTCGAGGCGCGGGGCCTGACCCCGATCCTCGACGCGACGCCCGCGGGCCGGGAGGTCTACGTGCAGGAGGGTTTCCGCGACACCTGGGGCTTCCGGCGCTTCCAGTTGAACGCGGCGATCGCTCCGCAGGAGCGCGCCATGCCGGTGCGCGCCCTGTGCGATGCGGACTGGCCAGCGCTGCTCGCGCTCGACGCACGGGCCTTCGGGGCGAGCCGCGAGCGCCTGCTGCGCTCGCTCGCAGCGCGGTTGCCGGAGGCAGCCCTGGTCGCGGAGGAGAACGGGACCCTGGCGGGATTCCTGCTCGGGCGCGACGGGCGCGAGGCACGCCAGCTCGGGCCGCTGGTGGCCCGCTCGAGCACGGCCGCGCGCGCCTTGCTCGCCGAGGCGCTGGCGCGGGTGCCGCCGCCTCTTTATCTCGACCTGGTGGACCGCGAGCCGGGGATCGCCGCCTGGCTCGAGTCGCTCGGCTTCGAATTCCAGCGGCCGTTCACGCGCATGGTGCACGGCGCTGGCGCTGCGCCGGTTGCGCCGGGCGAGGCCGCGCTCGTCTGCTGCCCCGCCGGCCCCGAGCTGGGCTAGGCGCGGGCCAAAAAAAAGGGCGGACGCCTCGCGTCCGCCCCTCCTGCCCGGCAGGTTGACTGCTACTTGCCCATGATCTGGCCGAAGCGCTTCCACTGCTGGCCATCGAAGCGGATCAGCTGCACGGACTCGATCGGCGCGAAGTCCCCGCCATCGGTGTTAATGCGAATGCCCGGCAGCATGGTTTCGGCACGGTAACCCTTCATCGCCGCGGCCTGCTTCATGATGTTGGCGCGCGTCAGGTCGTTGCCAGCCTGCTTGAGCACCTGATGCAGCGTCTGCGCGACCGTGTAGCCATACAGATTGGAGCCGTCGGCGAGGTTGCCCTCCGGGTAATACTTGGCCATGAACGCCCTCCACTCTTTGATGGAAGCGTCGTCTTTCCACTGCTCGTCGAGCGGGTCCTTCAGGTACTGCGTCGAAATCAACCCGACCGATTTTTCCAGCCCCGCGGGTTTCAGTACCGAACCTATCGAAGTAGACACGTTATTGAGGTAATGCGCTGGCTTCCAGCCGATATCGTAGGCCTTGCGGATCGCTTGTGCCGCGAACTTCGGCGTGGTGATGTTGAAGAACGTGTCCGCCCCGGAAGCCTGCAGCTGGACGATCTGCGAGTCCACCGTCGGGTCGGTCACCTCGTAGGACACTTCCCTGACGATCATGCCCGCCTTGTCGCCGAGGCCGTCCTTCATCCCCTTCAGGTAATCCTTACCGTAGTCGTCGTTCTGGTAGAGGATGCCGATCTTCGCCTTCGGGTTCGTGGAGAGGATGTGCTGCGCGTAGATGCGACCTTCCGTCTGGTAGTTCGGCTGCCAGCCCATGGTCCAGGGGAAGTTCTTCGGGTCGTTCCACTTGGTGGCGCCGGTGGCCACGTGCAGCTGCGGCACCTTCTTCATGTTCATGTACTTGTGGATCGCCGTGTTGGGTGGCGTGCCCAGTGTCTGGAACACGAACAGCACCTGGTCCTGCTCGACGAGCTTGCGCACCATCTCCACGGTCTTCGGCGGGCTGTAGCCGTCGTCGTAGGACACCCACACGACCTTGCGGCCGTTGATGCCGCCTTGCTCGTTGACCATCTTGAAGTAGGCGCCGATCGACTTGCCGATGGTGCCGTAGGCCGAGGCCGGCCCGCTGTAGGGGTTGGTGTTGCCGATGCGGATTTCCTTGTCATTGGCGCCCGGATCGTACTTCTTCTGCGCCAGGGCCGCCGGGGACGCAAACGCGACGGCGAGCAGTGCTGCGATCGGTACGAGTTTCATGGTCTCCTCCAGTTGAGCTGGTACATCACTTATTTTGCGCCTTGCGCGCCAGCCGGGCTACGGCCATGCGCACGGCACCCGCAACCCCCATCGGCATCACATACACGAAGCCGATCAGGAATATTCCGAAGATCGCCCAGGGGGCGGCCTTGGAGATCTCGTCCGCCACATTGGGCACGAACTGGATGAACAGCGCCCCGTAGATCGCCCCGGAGATCGAGGCGAGGCCGCCGATCACGATGCCGATCAGGAGCACGATGGACAGGAAGATGTTGAAGCTGTCCGGCGCCACGAACTGGATGGCGATCGCGCCCAGCGCCCCCGCGACGCCGGTGTACATGGCCGATACGCCGAAGGCGAGGGATTTCACCATCGCCGTATTGACGCCCATGGCTTCCGCGGCGATGTGCTGGTCGCGGATCGCCATCAGGGCGCGGCCGATGCGCCCGCGCAGCATGTTCCAGGCGAGCACGAACATCACCACCGTCACTGCGAGGGTGAAGTAGTAGAGCCACTGATCGGCGTTGATGGGCAGGCCGAAGGGCGGATCGGGCTTGGCGATGACGATGCCCTGCACGCCGCCGGTCCACTTCTCCAGGTGGTGATACTTCAACAGGTGCGGCAGCGACACGCCGAGCGCGAAAGTGGCGAGCGCGAGGTACAACCCCTCCAGGCGCAGTGCCGGCAGGCCGAAGAGGAAGCCTACGACCAGGCATACAGCGGCCGCAACGGGCAATGTGGCCCAGTAGGGCACGCCGTACTTGTCCATCAGAATCGCGGCGCAGTAGGCGCCGATGGCGTAGAAGGCGCCATGGCCGAGGGAGATCTGGCCGTTGTAGCCGGTCAGCATGTTGAGGCCGAGCAGCGCGATGGCGTACACCAGCACCAGGTTGAACTGGAACACGCGGTAGTTGCTGACGAGGAGCGGCAGCGCGCAGGCGGCCAGCAGCACGATCGCGATGAGGATGAGCTGCTTCCTGCTCATACGCGCGTCACCAGCACTTTGCCGAAGAAGCCCGAGGGCCGCACCACCAGCACGCCGATGATCAGCACCAGCGCGACGACGAGCTTCAGCTCGTTGCCGATGACGAAGGCGCCGAGCACGTTCTCGAGCACGCCGACCATGAAGCCGCCCGCGACCGCGCCCCAGGGATTGTCGATGCCGCCGACCAGCGCCGCGGCAAAGGCGTAGAGCAGGATGCCGCCCATCATGTTGGGATCGAGGTACACGATGGGCGCCACCATCATGCCGGCGATGCCGCCGATCGCGGCCGCGAGCCCCCAGCCGAGCGCGAGCATCCAGCCCACGCGGATGCCGACCAGGCGCGCGGAATCCGGGTTCTGCGCCGCCGCGCGCAAGGCGAGCCCCAGCGGCGTGAAGCGGAAGAAGAGGTAGAGGAGCACCAGAACCACCAGCGTCACGCCGATCGCGCCGGCTTCGTGCGTGGACATGTACTTGCCGAAGATCGGCTCCGGCGGGAAGGGGCTCGGGAAGGTCTTGATGGTGTAGCTGTAGATCCAGCCGGTGACGCTGTTCAGGATCACCAGCAGCGCGATGAAGATCACCACTACCGCCAGCACCGGCGCATTCTCCACCGGACGGATGATCACGCGCTCGATCACCACGCCCAGGACGAAGGCGAGCAGCACCGTGAGCAGGAACGCCGGCCAGTAGGGCATGCCCGCGTTGATCAGTGTCCAGGCGATGTAGGTGGCGAACATCGCCATCTCGCCTTGCGCGAAATTCACCAGGTGCGTGGACTGGTAGATCATCACCAGCGCCAGCGCGAGGCTGGCGTAGATGCCGCCGGTGGCGAGCCCCGCGAGCACCTGATGCAGGAAGGCGTCCATGGTCGTCCCTTCAGTACCCGAGGTAGGAGCGGCGCACGTTGTCGTCGCGCTTGATGTCGGCGGCGGTGCCGGAGAGCACCACGCGGCCGGTCTCGATCAGGTAGGCGTGGTCGGCGAGCTCGAGCGCCATCGCCGCGTTCTGCTCCACCACCAGCATGCTGACCTTCTCCGTCTGGTTGACCGACCGCAGGATGCCGAACAGCTCTTTGACGATGAGCGGCGCGAGGCCGAACGAGGGCTCGTCCAGCAGCATCAGCTTGGGCCGCAGCATCAGCGCGCGCGACACCGCCAGCATCTGCTGCTCGCCGCCCGAGAGCGTGCCCGCCTGCTGCGCGCGGCGCTCCTTCAGGCGCGGGAAGTAGCCGTACATGCGCTCGAGATCGTCATCGACGCCCGCGCGCTCCTTGCGCGCATAGGCGCCCAGGCGCAGGTTCTCCTCGGTCGTGAGGTTGACGAAGGTGCCGCGGCCGTCCGGCACGTGCGCGATGCCCAAGCGCACGATGTCCTCGGTCGCGCGCCGGTCGAGGCGCTCGCTGCCGAAGCGGATTTCGCCTTCGGTCTTCACCATCTGGCAGAGCGCGCGCAGCGTCGTGGTCTTGCCGGCGCCGTTCGCCCCGAGCAGCGTGGTGATCGAGCCTTCCTGCATGGCGAAGCTGATGCCATGCAGGACGCGCGTGAGCCCGTAGGCCGCATGCAGGTTGGAGACCTCGAGCAGCGCGGCCATTACGCGGTTCCCAGGTAGGCCTGGACCACTTCGGGGTGCCTCTGCACTTCGGCCGGCGTGCCCTCGGCGATCTTGCGGCCGAAGTTGAGCGCCACCACGCGGTCCGAGATGCTCATCACCAGGCTCATGTGGTGCTCGACCAGCAGCACCGTGAGGCCGAGCCGGTCGCGGATCTCGCGGATCAGGACGCCGAGCTCGCCCACCTCCTCGTGGTTGAGGCCGCTCGCCGGCTCGTCGAGCAGCAGCAGCTTCGGGTCGCTCGCCAGCGCGCGCGCCAATTCCACGCGCTTCTGCGTGCCGAAGGGCAGGTCGGCGACGCGCGTGCCCGCCACGGCGTCCAGGTCGAGGAAGCGGATCAGGGACCGCGCCTTCTCCAGCGTGGCGTGCTCCTCGTGCCTGACCAGCGGCAGGCGCAGCGCGTTGGCGGCGAAGCCCGCGCGCGTGCGGCAATGGTGTCCGACCATGATGTTGTCGAGCACCGTCATGGTCTTGAACAGCGCGAGGTTCTGGAACGTGCGGCCGATGCCGAGCGCGGCGATGCCGTGCTTGGGCACCTGCAGGAGGGACTGGCCGTTGAACAGGATGTCGCCGCTGCCGCACTCGTACAGGCGCGACAGGCAGTTGAACAGCGTGGTCTTGCCCGCGCCGTTCGGGCCGATCAGGCCGACGATGCGCCCGGCCTCGACGTCGAAGGACACGCCGTCGAGCGCGACGATGCCGCCAAAGCGCACGCCCACGTCCTCGACGCGCAACAACGCTCCTGTGGCAATCGGTTCGATCGCTCCTCCTCCAAAGGACTCGCACCGGCGCGCCTCATGGGCGCTCTTGCTTATTGTGTCGGATTGTCGGACGATAATTCCGAAACAGTCAAGAAAAGAGATGACCGAGCTCGCCGAGAAGTTCCGGCGGATCCATTCCACGCCGGCGTACCAGCTCGTCGCCGAGGCGATCGAGCGCCGCATCCTCACAGGCGGCATCCGCCCGGGCGAGCCGATCGGCACCGAGGCCGAGCTGGTCAAGCAGTTCGGCGTCAACCGCTCCACCGTGCGCGAAGG
Source organism: Burkholderiales bacterium (assembly GCA_035718125.1). Taxonomy (GTDB): domain Bacteria; phylum Pseudomonadota; class Gammaproteobacteria; order Burkholderiales; family SG8-39; genus JAABQT01. The sequence continues at coordinate 15,454 of DASTHP010000214.1, forward strand.
CATCCGGCTCCTCGAGCACGACGGCATCATCCAGCGGCAGTCGAACCGGCGCCTTGCGGTCAGCGTGCCGCATTACGAGCGCCTGGCCAGCCGCACCACGCGCGCCATGGTGCTGCACGAGGTCACCTTCCGCGAGCTCTACGAGGCCTCGATGGCGCTGCAGCTGGCGACGATCGAGGGCGCGGCGCAGCGCGCGACCGCTGCCATGATCGCGGCGATGGAGGAGAACGTGGCGCGCACCGCGCGGGTGCTCGGCGAGCCGGCCGCGGTGGCCGAGCTCGATTCGGAATTCCACACGCTGATCGGCAGGGCCTCGGGCAACCGCGTGCTGCAGCTTGCGCGCGAGCCCTCCGACCTCCTGGTCTACCCGACCACCAAGATGATCCTCGCCAAGGTGCCGGAAGGCCCGGCGCGGCTGCTGGAAGCGCACCGCATGCTGCTCGATGCCATCCGCCGGCGCGACGTGGAGGCGGGGCGCCTGTGGGCGCGCCGCCACCTGAACGACTGGCGCAAGGGCTTCGAGCGCGCCGGCAACGACCTCGACCAGCCGATCGACAGCCTGTACCTGCGCGAGGCGACTACTTCGTCATCCTGACCTTGCGGTCGAGGAACTCGTTGGTGTAGACGCTCTTCACGTCGAAGGGCTTGTCGATGCCGACGTAGTCGCGCACCAGCTCGAAGTCCGCCTTCATGCGGCCGTCGTCGTGGATGCCCAGCGCCACCTCGCGCGAGTACTTGTCGCTCATCAGCACTTCCACCAGGCTCCAGTTGGTGAGCTCGTTGTCGAACTTGAGCGCGCCGTTGGCGTCCACCAGCGCCTGCACGCAGGG
>DASTHP010000215.1:0-10172 GCA_035718125.1 Burkholderiales bacterium
GCTGCTGCGCGCCGGGTCCCTGGCCGCGCCGATGGACATCGTCGAGGAGCGCACCGTCGGCCCGAGCCTCGGTCGCGACAACATCGAGAAGGGTTTTGACTCGACCCGCTGGGGCTTCCTCGCCATCGTGGTGTTCATGTCCGTGTACTACGTGGCTTTCGGCCTGATCTCCTCGGTCGCGCTGGGAGTGAACCTGCTGTTCCTCGTAGCGCTGCTTTCGCTCCTCCAGGCGACCCTCACCCTGCCCGGCATCGCCGCCATCGCGCTGACGCTCGGCATGGCGATCGACGCCAACGTGCTGATCAACGAGAGGATCCGCGAGGAGCTGCGCGGCGGCGCCACGCCGCAGGCGGCGATCGCAGCGGGCTACGAGCGCGCCTGGGGCACCATTCTCGATTCCAACATCACCACGCTGATCGCCGGCCTGGCACTGCTGATCTTCGGCTCGGGTCCGGTGCGCGGCTTCGCGGTGGTGCACTGCCTGGGCATCCTCACGTCGATCTTCTCCTCGGTGGTGGTGTCGCGCGCCATCGTCAACGGGGTCTACGGCCATCGCCGCAAGGTCGAGCGGCTGCACATCGGCAACACCGCGTGGAAGTAAGCGGGCACTAGCCGAGAGCCATCCCCATGGAATTCTTCAAGATCCGGCGCGTCATCCCGTTCATGAAGTACGCGCTGATCTTCAACGTGATCTCGGTGATCACGTTCGTGCTCGCGGTGTTCTTTCTCGCCACCAAGGGCCTGAACTTCTCGGTCGAGTTCACCGGCGGTACGCTGCTGGAGGTGGGCTACCAGGAGTCGGCCGACGTCGACCGCGTGCGCCAGACGCTGGAGAAGGCGGGCTACAAGGCCGAGGTGCAGAACTTCGGCTCCTCGCGCGACGTGCTGATCCGCATGCACCCGGAGAAGGGCCGCACGAGCGCCGATACCTCGCAGAAGGTGATGGAGCTGCTCAAGGCCGAGGGCAAGCCGGTCGAGCTGCGCCGAGTGGAGTTCGTAGGACCGCAGGTGGGCGAGGAGCTCGCCGAGTACGGGGCGCTCGCGCTGCTGGTGACCGCGGTGGGCATCGTGCTCTACCTGTGGATGCGCTTCGAATGGCGCTTCGGCCTCTCGGCGATCATCGCCAACCTGCACGACGTGGTGATCATCCTCGGCTGCTTCGCCTTCTTCCAGTGGGAGTTCTCGCTGCCGGTGCTTGCCGCGGTGCTGGCGGTGCTCGGCTACTCGGTGAACGAGTCGGTGGTGGTGTTCGACCGGGTGCGCGAGAACTTCCGCAAGATGAGGAAGGCCTCCGTGCCTGAGGTGATCGACAGCGCCATCACCGGCACCATCTCGCGCACCATCATCACGCACGGCAGCACGCAGATGATGGTCACCACCATGCTGATCTTCGGCGGCCCGGCCCTGCACTACTTCGCGCTGGCGCTTACCATCGGCATCCTGTTCGGCATCTACTCGTCGGTGCTGGTCGCCAGCCCGCTGGTCATGTGGCTCGGCGTCGACCGCGCGCAGTTCGTCAAGCCGCTCAAGACCGAAAAAGACAAGAACGAAGGCGCGGTCGTCTAGGGGTCAGACCCGAAAATCGGGGTCAGGGCCCAATTTCGCTTTCGCAAATCGCCAATGGCGATTTGCTGAGAAATCGAGCCCTGACCCCGATTTTCCGGGCGCCCGCTCTCACTTGAGAATTTGGATGAGGTTGGAGTAGTCGTCCGTCCAGGTTCGCAGGCGCGCGCGGTCCTCGGCAGCTTCCGCGCCGGCCGCCTCGATCTCCTTGGCCTTCAGCGCGCGCGGGTCGCGCGACACCAACACCCAGTCGCTCTGCGTGCGCGCTTCGTCCTCGCCGCCGCTTTCGAACACCACCACCGCGTGCGCCTGGTTCTCGGCAGCCAGCCGCGCCACCACCGGCACCAGGTCGAGGAAGCGGTTGGAGACATGGAAGGCGACGATGCCATCGGGCTTCATGTGCCGCAGGTACAGGGCGAGTGCCTCCCTGGTGATGAGGTGTACCGGGATCGCATCGCTCGAGAAGGCATCCACTGCGAGGACGTCGAACGCCTGCGGCGGCTCCCGCTCCAGCGACAGCCGCGCATCGCCCAGCACCATCTCGACCTCCGCGTCGCTGTCCGCGAGGTAGGTGAACTGCTGCGCGGCAAGGTCGGCCACGCGCGGGTTGATCTCGTAGAACCGGTAGCGGTCGCCCTTGCGGCCATAGGCAGCGAGCGTTCCCGTGCCCAGCCCGATGACGCCGACGTGCATTGCGCCCGGGCGCTCGCGGCGCGCGAGCAGCGCCGCGCCGATGCCGGAGCCGTGCTGGTAGTAGGTGGTGACCATGTTGCGGTGATCCGGGTGCAGGTACTGCTCGCCGTGCATGATCACGCCGTGCAGGAGCCGCCGCAGGTGGCTGGTCTCGCCCGGCGTGCCGAACTCCTTGACCCGCATCACGCCGTAGAAGTTGCGCGCGGCCAGCTGCACGTTCTCCTGGAAGCGCAAGCCGTCGTAGATCGCGGCGCCCGTGACGCCCATCAGGGCCGCGAGGCTCATGTTGCGTGCCACCTCGTGCAGCGAGGCGCAGCGCAGCGCGGCGAGGAAGGCGACCGCGATCATCGACAGGCCGAGCTCGTAGTAGCCGTTGAACGCGAGCGGCGCGACCACCGCCACCAGCAATCCGCCGAGTGCGCCGCCGCCGGCCACCGTCAGGTAGAACGCCGTCAGGTGGCGCGGGGCCGGCCGCAGGCGATACAGCTCACCGTGGCAGAACAGGCAGGTGACGAAGAGGCCCGAGAGGAAGATGCCGAGCTGCACCAGCAGGTCGAACTGGTAATCGGTGTCCACGAGCAGCCACGACATGCCCATGAGCCACACCAGGCAGAAGCTCCAGAAGATCTCCGAGCGGTAGAAACCGCCCTCGAAGGCGAGGATGAAGGTGACGAGGTAGAGCGTGAGCGGCGCCAGCCACAGCAGCGGGATCGCCGCGACGTTCTGCGTGAGGTGGTTGGTGACCGCCAGCAGCATCGCGGAGCCCGCCGCGGATAGAGCGAGCCAGTGCAGGTAGTGGCCGCGCGCGGGGGGCGGGGTATCGGCCATCGCGGCCGGCAGAGCGGCGCGCCTGCCGCTGCCGCGCCACGCCAGTCCCGCGCAGCCCAGCGCGAACAGCGCGAACAGCCAAGACCATCCCGACACCTGCTCGCCGTTGGTGAGCCAGGGCTCTACGAGCAGCGGATAGCCGATGAGCGCGGCGAGCGACGCGACGTTCGAGAGCGCGAAGAGGCGATACGGATTCGCTCCGGGGCGCTCGCGCGCGAACCACGCCTGCACCAGCGGGCTGGTGGCCGAGAGCAGCAGGTACGGCAGCCCCACCGCCACCGCCAGCAGCAGCAGGATCGCGCTGATCGGCTCGTCGTCGCCCTGCGGCTTCCACGACTCCGCCGGCGCGATCGGCAGCGTGGCCGCGGCGGCGGCGAGCAGCGCGATGTGCAGGATCGCCTGCGGCCTTGGCGCGAGCTTCGCGTTGGACCAATGCGCGTAGGCATAGCCCGCGAGCAGCAGTGTCTGGAAGAACAGCATGCAGGTGGTCCACACCGCCGCGCCGCCGCCAAACCACGGCAGGATCAGGCGCGCAATGAGCGGCTGCACCAGGAACAGCAGGAACGACGACAACGCGATGACCGCGGCGTGCAGCATCCCGCTCAGCAAACCCCGGGTAACGTCAAATGCGCTTCGCCAGCGCGGGCGCCAGGCCGATGTAGGTGGCCGGCGTCAGGGCCAGCAGGCGCCGCTTCGCGTCCGCGGGGATGGGCAGCGTGCGGATGAAGGCCGCGAGCTGCTGGCGGTCGAGGCGCTTGCCGCGCGTGAGCGCCTTCAGCTTCTCGTAGGCGTCGGGCACACCGTGCTTGCGCATCACCTGCTGCACCGGCTCGGCGAGCACTTCCCAGTTGGCTTCCAGGTCCTCCGCCATGCGCGCCGGATCCGCCTCGAGCTTGCCCAGGCCGCGCAGGCAGGCGTTGTACGCGAGCAACGTGTGGCCGAGCGCGCTGCCGGCATTGCGTAGCGCGGTGGAATCCGAAAGGTCGCGCTGCCAGCGCGAGACCGGGAGCTTGTCGCCGAGGTGCCGCAGGAGCGCATTCGCCACTCCGACGTTGCCCTCGGAATTCTCGAAGTCGATCGGGTTCACCTTGTGCGGCATGGTCGAGGAGCCGACCTCGCCCGCCTTGGGCTTCTGGCGGAAGTAGCCGAGCGAGATGTAGCCCCAGAGGTCGCGATCGAGGTCGAGCAGCACCGTGTTGGCGCGCGCGTAGGCGTCGAAGAGCTCCGCGTAGGAGTCGTGCGGCTCGATCTGCGTCGTGTAGGGATTGAATTCCAGCCCCAGGCGCTCGACGAAGCGCCGGCAGAACGTCTCCCAGGGAAAGCCCGGGTAGGAGACCGCGTGCGCGTTGTAGTTGCCCACCGCGCCGTTGATCTTGCCGAGGATCGACACACGCTCGATCGCGTCGCGCGCGCGCTTCAGGCGCGCGGCGAAATTGGCCATCTCCTTGCCGAGCGTGGTGGGCGAGGCGGGCTGGCCGTGCGTGCGCGAGAGCATCGGGCGCGACGCGTGCCGGCGCCCGAGGGCGCCCAGCGCCGCGATCAGCGCGTCCAGGCGCGGCAGCATCACGCGGTCGCGCGAGTGCGCGAGCATCAGCGCGTAGGCAAGGTTGTTGATGTCTTCCGACGTGCAGGCGAAGTGGATGAACTCGAGCGAGCGTTGCACCTGCGCGTTCTTCGCCAGCTTGCCCTTCAGCCAGTACTCGATCGCCTTGACGTCGTGGTTGGTCTCGGCCTCGATGTTCTTGATGTGCGTGGCGTCCTTCTCGGTGAAGCCGGCCACCAGGCGATCGAGCGCGGCGGCCGTCACGCGCGAAAAGGGCTTCAACTCGCGGATGCGGCGCTCGCCGGCGAGGGCTTTCAGCCACTCCAGCTCCACCAGCACGCGGTGACGGATGAGGGCGGCTTCGCTGAAATAAGGCCTGAGGGGATCGGCCGACTTTTCGTACCGGCCGTCGAGGGGCGAGAGTGCGCCGAGCGGCGAAGCCATAGCCCCTATTATAGAGGCGCATGCGACGGAGCCTTACGCAGCGCGCGACGCGGACCCTGTTGGACATCCTCGCGGCCGAGGCGCGCGCGTGCCAAGTCTGCGCAGCGCATTTGCCGCTGGGGCCGAAGCCCGTGTTCCTGGTGGGCGCGGGCGCGCGCCTGATGATCGTGGGACAGGCGCCGGGGCGGCGCGTGCACGAGACCGGCATCCCCTGGAACGACCCTTCGGGCGACCACCTGCGCGAGTGGCTGCGCATGGACCGCGCCCATTTCTACGACCGCGCGCGCATCGCCATCGTGCCCACGGGCCTGTGCTATCCGGGGACGGGCGAGCGCGGCGACCTGCCGCCGCGCCCGGAGTGTGCGCCGCTGTGGCATCCGCGCTTCCGCGCCGCCCTGCCGGACGTGCGCCTCACCTTGCTCGTCGGCATGCACGCGCAGGCCTACTACCTCGCGGGCCGGCGCAAGAAGACCATGGCGCTGACCGTGCGCGCCTATCGCGAGTACCTACCCGAGTTCTTTCCGCTGCCCCACCCGAGCCCGCGCAACCGGCTGTGGATGAAGAACAACCCCTGGTTTGCTCGAAGCGTGGTTGCCGCCTTGCGTCGTGAAGTTCGGCGCGCGTTGAACGGCGCCTAGCGTCCCTTGCGGCGCGCGCGGTCACAGCGGGTGGCTCCGCGATTCGGTCCTAACCGCTTATAATCCCGCGCCCAAACCTGCGCCCGCCATGAAACTCCTCGCCTCGCCTGCCAGCCCCTTCACGCGCAAGGTGCGCATCGTTCTCGCCGAGAAGCGCATCGACTGCGAAATCGAACGGGTCGACGTGCAGCCGGTCGAGAACCCCGTCAACACGCACAATCCGCTGGGCAAGATCCCAACGCTGGTGCTCGACGACGGCACGGCGCTCTACGATTCGCGCGTCATCGTCGAGTTTCTCGACAACGCCTCGCCCATCGCGCGGCTGATTCCCGAAGACAACCGTGAGCGCGTCGCGGTGCGGCGCTGGGAAGCGCTCGCCGACGGCGTCACCGACGCGGGCATTCTCATCCGCTACGAGTCGCTGCGCTCCGCGAATGAGCAAAGCCCGGCGTGGGTCGCCAAGCAATCGGCGCGCATGCATCGGGGGCTCGTCCAGATGCAGTCCGACCTGGGAGAGAAGCACTGGTGCGTGGGCGACCGCTATACGCTCGCCGACATCGCGGTGGGCTGCTGCCTGGGCTGGCTCGGCTTCAGAAAACCCGCCGGCATCGACTGGCGCACCGAGTACCCTAGCCTTGCCAGGCACTACGACAAGCTGATGGAGCGCCCCGCCTTCGCGGACACTGTTCCGACACCCTGAAAATTGGGGTCAGGGCCGCATTTCCGCTCGCAAGGGAAATGCGGCCCTGACCCCAATTTTCCGCCGCCAAAAGAATTCGGCCCTGACCCCAATTTTCCTGCCCCTCGCCTCAAGCGATCACTGCCCCACCTAGACAGACTTCGGCGTCGTAGAGCACCACGGATTGGCCCGGCGTCACGGCGCGCTGGGGCTCGCGGAAGTCCACCCGGATCTGGCCGTCGTCGATACGCGAGAGCGTGCAGGCCGTGTCGGCCTGGCGGTAGCGGGTCTTCGCGGCGTGCGCTGTGCCCGCGGCGGGCTTGTCGAGCACCCAGCTCGCGTCCAGACCCTCGAGCGACGCGCGCATGAGCAGCGGGTGGTCGTGCCCCTGCACCACCACCAGCTCGTTCGTATCCATGCGCTTCTCGGCCACGTACCAAGGCTCGCCCGCTCCGTCCTTGGTGCCACCCAGGCCGATGCCTTTGCGCTGGCCGATGGTGTAGAACGCAAAGCCGATGTGCTCGCCGACGCGCTTGCCTTCCGGCGTCACCATCGGGCCGGGCGTGCGCGGCAGGTAGCGGTTGAGGAACTCGCGAAACGGTCGCTCGCCGATGAAGCAGATGCCGGTCGAGTCCTTCTTCGCATGGTTGGGCAGGCCCGCCTCGAGCGCGACCCGGCGCACTTCCGACTTCTTCAGGTGCCCGACCGGGAACATCACGCGCGCGAGCTGCGCCTGGTTGAGGCGGTGCAGGAAATAGCTCTGGTCCTTCCCGGAATCCGCCCCGCGCAGCAGTTCCACCTTGCCGTCACGCTCGCGCACCTGCGCGTAGTGCCCGGTGGCGATGCGCTGCGCCCCGAGCTTCATGGCGTGGTCGAGGAAGGCCTTGAACTTGATCTCGGCGTTGCACAGCACATCCGGGTTGGGCGTGCGGCCCGCCGAATACTCGGCAAGGAAGCTCGCGAACACGCGCTCGCGGTACTCCGCCGCGAAATTCACCGCCTCCAGATCGACGCCGATGACGTCCGCCGCCGCCGCCGCGTCGATGAGGTCCTGGCGTGTGGAGCAGTACTCGTCGTCGTCGTCGTCCTCCCAGTTCTTCATGAACAGGCCGACGACGTCGTAGCCCGCGCGTTTCAGCAGCAGCGCGGACACGGACGAGTCCACCCCGCCCGACATCCCTACGACGACCTTTTCAGCCATAGGCCTTCGACAGCACCTCGAGCGGAAAGCTCCGCCCGGCGAGGAAGTCGTCCACGCACTGCTGCACGAGCGGCGAGCGGTGCTCGGTGCGCCGCGCGGCAAGCGCGGCGGGCGTGAGCCACACCGCCGCGAGGATCTCCTTGTCGAGCTGGCGGTCCGCCTCCACGCTGTCCACGCGCCCCAGGAACGCGAAGCGCAGGAACGTCACATCTTCCTTGTCGTAGATCCAGCGGTAGATGCCCAGGAGCGCCGTAGGCGTGAAGCGGTGGGCGGTTTCCTCCAGCACCTCGCGCGCCACCGCCTGCACAAGAGACTCGCCCGGGTCGAGATGGCCCGCCGGCTGGTTGAGCACGCGCCGGCCGTTGGCCATTTCCTCCACGAAGAGGAATTTCCCGTCGCGCTCGATCACCGCAGCGACGGTGAGGCTCGGCCGCCAGCGGCTCAATGGACCCTCGTCACGCCGCCTTGCGCGTATTCTTCTTGATGAACTCGGCCATGCGCCCCACGCCCTGCTCGATGGCCGGCTTCGACGCCGCGTAGGAAAAGCGCACGTGCTGGCCTTCGCCCGGCACGCGCGAGCCGAAATGGATGTCGGCGAGCACCGCGACGCCGGCCTCGTTCAGCAGGCGCTTGCGGAACTCCTCGGAGTCCGCCGCGCCGATCCGCTTGCAGGCCTCGGTCACGTTCGGCCAAGCGTAGAACGCGCCGCCCGGATTGCGGCAGGTGACGCCCGGCACCTTGTTCAGGAGGCCGACGATCAGGTCGCGCCGCTCGAGGAAGCTCGCGCGCATCATCGCCGCGGCGTCCTGCGGGCCGGTGATCGCCTCCACCGCCGCCCATTGCGAGATTTGCGAGGCGCAGGACTCGGTGTTGGTGATCCAGCGCGTAAAGTGCGGCGCCAGCACCGGGTTCGAGGTGAAGCCGATGCGCCAGCCGGTCATCGCCCAGGTTTTCGACGCGCCGTCCGAGATGATGGTGCGCTCGTACATGCCGGGGAGCTGGGCGATCGAGAAGAATTCGCCCGCATAGCAAAGGCGCGAATAGATCTCGTCCGCGTACACCCACACCTGGGGGTGCTTCGCGAGGATCGCGGCGATCGCCTCGAGGTCCTTGCGGCCCAGGAGCCCGCCAGTCGGGTTGTGCGGGTAGTTGAGGATGAGGAGCTTGGTCTTCGGCGTGATCAGGCGCTCCAGCTCCGCCGGGTCGAACGCGAAGTCGCGCGCCTCGTGCAGGTGGATCGGCACAGGCCTGGCGCCATTCGCGAGGATCTGCGACTCGTAGATCGGAAAGCCCGGGTTCGGGTAGATGACCTCATCGCCCGTGCCGTAGTCGGTGGTCGACAGGATGGCGTAAGCGATGAAGGGCTTGGCGCCGGCGCCCACCACCACGTCTTCGGGCCGGATCGGCAGGCCGCCGCGCATTCCCGCCATGTACTGGGCGGCCGCGGCGCGCAACTCATCGATGCCGGCGGAGGGCGTGTAGCCGTGCCTGCCCCCCTTGATGGCGCGGATCGCCGCCTCCTGCACGTTCTCCGGCGCCGGGAAATCCGGCTGGCCGATGCAGAAGCTGACGATGTCCTTGCCCTGGCGAATGAGCGCATTCACCTCGGCGAGGACGACGAAGGCATTCTCGGTGCCGAGGCTCTGCGCCCGGCGGCTGATTTCAGGCATGGTTTTCCCCTCTGGCGCGCATTCTACAGTGCTAGGATTCGGCCCCATGCTGGTCAACTGCGTCGCCTACCAGGGCGGAAAGAAGCTCGCCGAAATCCAGCAGCGCGAGATCAAGTCCTACCTCGGCCGCCCCGACTGCTTCGTGTGGGTGGCGCTGAGGGACGCCGACGCCGCCGAGCTCGCCGTGATGCAGGACGAGTTCGACCTGCACGAGCTCGCCGTGGAGGACGCGCGCCACGGCCACCAGCGTCCAAAGATCGAGGAGTACGGCGACTCGCTCTTCGTCGTCATGCACACCGTCGAGGTGGTCGGCGAGGACCTGAAGGTCGGCGAGGTAGACATCTTCGTGGGCCGCAATTACGTGCTCTCGGCGCGGCAGAACTCCGAGCGCGGCTTCCAGGAAGTGCGCGCGCGCTGCGAGCGCGAGCCGGAGCTCCTGCAGCACGGCTCGGGCTACGTGCTCTACGCGCTGATGGACGCCATCGTCGACCGCTATGCGCCAGTGCTGGATGCGGTCGAGGCGGAGCTGGAAGCCCTGGAAGAGCAGATCTTCTCGGGCAAGTCGCCGCGCGAGAACATCGAGGCGATGTACTACGTGAAGCAGAAGCTGATGACCCTCAAGCACGCGGTGGCGCCGATGGTGGAGTCCTCGGGGCGGCTGTACGGCGGGCGCGTGCCGCAGGTGTGTGCGGGGATGGGCGACTACTTCCGCGACGTCTACGACCACCTGTTCCGGCTGAACCAGTCGATCGACACGCTGCGCGACACGGTGACCACCGCCATCCAGGTGAACCTCGCCATGATCACCATCGGCGAGAGCGAGGTCACCAAGCGCCTGGCCGCCTACGCGGCGCTCGTCGCCATCCCCACCATGATCGCGGGCATCTACGGCATGAACTTCCAGTCCATGCCG
>DASTHP010000216.1:0-5842 GCA_035718125.1 Burkholderiales bacterium
GACCACGAAGCGCACTTCCACCCCTTCGCGCTTCACGCTGCCCTTCTCCACCATGCCGCCGATGCGGAAGGTGCGCCCCTGCGGCGCCTCGTTGGCGGCGATCTGCGAGGGCGTGAAGAAGAACACCAGGTTCTGCTGGAAGGCGGAGAGCACCAGCGCCGCGGCGACGCCCAGCGCCGCAACCCCGGCCGCGATGGCGATCAGGCGCTTGTGACGCGGCTTCAACTCGTTCTCCTGCGATCGCGCGTTTGCATGGTCGTCCTCATGATTTTGCCGCCTCGGCGCTTCTGCGCGCGCGCCGGGCGAGCAGCCAGATCTCCAGCGCGATGGCGAGCGCCATCACGCCATACGAACCCCAGACGTAGAAGCCGTAGCCGCCCATTGCCCAGAACTGCGACCAGCCTCCCCAGTTCACTCTCTCTCCCGGATGATGCAGCGCACGCGCACCAGCGACGCGGCGATGCTGTAGAGCCAGAACGCGAGCGCCATCAGGAGCATGCCCGTGAGCATGGTGCTGGCCATGCTCGGCGCCTTCGTGAGGCTGACGGATGCGCCCTGGTGCAGCGTGTTCCACCACTGCACCGAGTAGTAGATGATCGGCACGTTCACCACGCCGACGATGGCGAGCAGCGCCCCCGCGCGGTCGGCGCGGCGCCGGTCGTCGATCGCCGCCTGCAGGGCCATGAACCCTAGATAGAGGAACAGCAGGATAAGTTCCGAGGTCAGGCGCGCGTCCCACACCCAGTAGGCGCCCCAGGTGGGCCGGCCCCACAGTGCCCCGGTCCACAGCGCGACGAAAGTGAACATCGCGCCCGTGGGCGCAATCGCGCTCGCCATCATCGCAGAGAGCCGCGTGTTGAAGGCCAGGCCGATCGCCGCCCAGAACGCCATTACCACGTAGAGGAACATGGACATCCAGGCCGCGCCGACGTGGATGAAGATGATGCGGTAGGCCTCGCCCTGCTGCGCGTCGGTGGGCGCGACGAAGAAGCCCACGTACAGGCCCGCCGCGGCAAGCGCCGCCGCGCCGATGGCGCTCGCCCACGCGATCTTCCCCGCGAGGGGGTAGAAGGTCTGCGGCGACGCGAACCAGAACCACTTGACGGCAGTGCTCATTCCGTAGAGATCCGTAAGGCCGTGGCGATCGCCCAGGGGGCGAACGCCGCGGAAACCACCAGCAGCGCGGCAAGCAGCTGCAGCTGCCCCGCGGGCGACAGCCCCGCGGAAGCCATGTCCACGCTGCCCGCGCCGAAGATCAGCACCGGCACGTAAAGCGGCAGCACCAGCAGCGCCAGCAGCACGCCCCCGCCGCGCAGGCCGAGAGTCAGCGCCGCGCCGATGGCGCCGATGAAGCTCAGCACCGGCGTGCCGAGCAGCAATGATAAGGCAAGCGTGCCGTAGAGCGGCACGGGCAGGTCGTACTGCAGCGCGATCACCGGCGCGATCGCCACCAGCGGCAGCCCCGCCACCAGCCAGTGGGCGAGCACCTTGGCCGCGGCGACCACCCCGAGCGGCGCGGCGCCGAGGAGCAGCTGCTCGAGCGTGCCGTCGGCGTGGTCCGCGGCGAACAGGCGCCCGAGCGAGAGCATCGAGGAGAGCAGCGCCGAGACCCAGATGACGCCCGGCGCGATGGCGCGCAGCTGGTTGGGCTCGGCGCCCACGCCGAGCGGAAACAGGCTGGCGACGATGACGAAGAACAGCAGCGCCGTGGCGACGTCGCTCGGCCGGCGCAGCGCGAGCAGCAGGTCGCGGTAGAGCACGCAGCGCAGGGCGGCGATCATGGCAGCCGTCCGCGATGCCGGACTCCAACGCGGGCCGCGTTCATGCCAGCTCGAGCACGCGCGCCACCGCCGCGCTGATGGCCGCGTCCTGGTGCGTGGTGTAGATGGCGGCGCCGCCGCGCGCCACGTGCTGCGCGATCAGCTCGCCGGTGAAGCGCGCGGCGTTCGTGTCCAGCGCCGTGAAGGGCTCATCGAGCAGCCAGAGCGGCGCCGCGCCCGAGAGCAGCAGCCGCGCGAGCGCGGCGCGCCGGCGCTGTCCCTGCGAGAGTCGCCGCACCGGCACGTCGCCTCGCGGCAGCCCGTAGGCTTCCAGCGCCTCGCGCACTGCTTGCGGCGTTGCCGCCACGCCCGCGAGCGTGCAGGCGATCGAGAGGTTCTCGGCGGCGGTGAGCTCGTCCTTCACCGCGGGCGCATGCCCGAGATAGACGAGCTGCCGGGAGAATTCCTCGCGCAGCAGCCGGATCGGCTGGCCCTGCCAGCGCACTTCGCCGGCTTCCGGCGCGAGCAGGCCGCAGAGGATCTTGAGGAGCGTGGTCTTGCCGCTGCCGTTGGTGCCTGCGACCCGCAGCAGCTCGCCGCCCGCGAGCGCGAGCGACAGGCGGCGAAACAGCGGCCGCCCGCCCCGCTCGAGCTCCAAGTCGCTTGCCTCCAGCATGCGGCTATTGTCGCAGAGCCGGGAAGCAGGCCCGGGCGCGTGCGCGCCTAGGCCTCAAGCGCGATCTGCCGCCGCAGCTTGCGGTAGCGTTCCTCGGGCGCCTCGCCGAACAGCGGATCCCTGACCGCGGGCACCGCGTTCTTCACCGCGGCCCAGTCCTCCGCCGTGAGCGTGCGCGCGGCGCGCGCGATCACGTCCGTTTCTTCCTTGGCGATGTGGTTGTCGTAATAGACGAGGTAGGTGGCGGCCGCCATCTCCACGTCGGCGCGCGGGACCACCGCGTCATCGAGGATCTCGGCAAGCAGCGCCTTGAGCGCTTCGCCCGCGTTGGCGATGACGCGGTGCTCCTGCTTCAGGCGCTCCAGCGGCAGCGCCAGCTCGGGGGCCTTGTGCGCCAGGCGCGCGAAGGCCACGTCCTCGCGCGGGTGGTGCACCTGGTCGGAGTACTCGCGCAGGTAGCTGACGATATCGAGCATCAACTCGTAGTTCGGCCGCTCGCCGCCATGGAAGACGTCGACCTGCTGTTGCAGCAGCGCGAGCAGCCGCCGGAAGTACGCGTGCTCGTCGTGCCAGGCCTTGATGGGATCCATGGCCCATTCTGGCGCCGCGCGCGGCGCCACTTTTGAGCCAGATCAAGACTTCAGATCTGGTGCAGCCCGCGCTGGGTGAGGATCAGGCGGTGCTTGTCGGCCTTGCGCAGCGCGCTGGCCACCTGGTGCCCCTCGAGCACGCCCGGAAGCTTGGACGGGGGGTAGTGCTCGAGCACCGCGCGGCTCACCTTGAGCAGGTGCAGCGACTCGCGCGGCTTCTTCAGCATGAAGGTCTGCGCCTCGCGATCGTCGTCCCAGCTCTCAGCCAGCGCCCAGTCGGGAAACACGGCCTGCAGGTAAGTGCGCACGGCATCCAGACGATCCTTGGCGACCCTGGCCATTGCTCCCCCACAATGAAATCGGTGCCCGCGTGAAATCTACCGCGAATTCGCGCGCGTGGGGTATCTAGAAAAATGTCTGCACCACGCCGAGGCGTGCGGCGCAGCAACCTGACAATCAGTTCAGGTCGAGCGCGTGCTGCTTGAGCGCCGAGAGCGGCACGTACTCGAGCACGCTCTCGTGCGTGGCCTCCAGCACCACCTGCGGCGCGGCGCGCGCGCGCCAGGCCTCGACCCAGCGCAGCACGTGCAGGCACCAGCGGTCGCCGGGCGCCAGGCCGCGAAAGCGCAGCTCCGGCCGCGGCGTGGTCAGGTCGTTGCCCTTCGCGAGGCTGAACTCGAGGAAGTCCTGCGTCACCTTCACGCACACCAGGTGCGCCACGCCATCCGCGCCATGCGTCGCGCAGGTGCCATCGCGAAAATAGCCGGTGAGCGGCGCGAAGCTGCAGGCCATCAGATCGCTGCCGAGGACGTTCTTTTCCTTGCTCATGGTAGGTGCGCCGCAATATAGCCGGACTCCGCCCTTCGCCTCAACGGCGGCCTGTTGCGCGCGAATTGCCATGCGGGTCCCGTGGACACTTGATGCACGTCAAACGGCGGCCGGGCGCCTGCGTTAGAAATGACGCATGTTCCAGGTGCGCATCCACGGCCGCGGCGGCCAGGGCGTGGTCACGGCGGCGGAGATGCTCTCGATCGCCGCCTTCCTCGAAGGCCGGCACGCGCAGGCCTTTCCCAGCTTCGGCTCCGAGCGCACCGGCGCGCCGGTGGTGGCGTTCTGCCGCATCGACGACAGGGAGATCCGCCTGCGCGAGCCGGTGCGCGAGCCCGACGCCCTGATCATCCAGGATCCCACGCTGCTGCACCAGGTGGACGTGTTCGGCGGCCTGGCGCGCGACGGCTACGTGCTGATCAACACCTCGCGCACCTTCGACGCACTCGGCGTGGGCGAGTTCGCCCGCAGCCTGCGCGCCGAGCGCCTGTGCACGGTGCCGGCGACGGAGCTGGCGCTGCAGCACGCCGGCAGGCCGGTGCCCAACGCCGCGCTGCTGGGAGGCTTCGCCGCGGTATCGGGGCGCATCTCGCTCGATTCGGTGTCGGCGGCGATCCGCGACAAGTTCTCGGGCGAGGTCGCCGAGGGCAACGTCGCCGCGGCGCGCGCCGCTTACGACCACGTGAAGAACGAAATGCGCGAGGCGAGCCATGCTCAAGCAGATTGAGGGCTCGCAGGCGGTCGCGCAGGCGATCGCCCTGTGCCGGCCGGAGGTGATCTGCGCCTATCCGATCTCGCCGCAGACGCACATCGTCGAAGGCCTGGGCGAAATGGTGAAGTCGGGCACGCTCGCGCGCTGCGAGTTCATCAACGTCGAGTCCGAGTTCGCCGCGATGTCGGTGGCCATCGGCGCCGCCGCCGCCGGCGCGCGCGCCTACACCGCGACCGCGAGCCAGGGATTGCTGTACATGGCCGAAGCGGTGTTCAACGCCTCCGGCCTGGGGCTGCCGATCGTGATGACCGTGGCCAACCGCGCGATCGGCGCGCCGATCAACATCTGGAACGACCACACCGACGCCATGAGCCAGCGCGACTGCGGCTGGATCCAGCTGTTCGCGGAGAACAACCAGGAGGCGCTGGACCTGCACATCCAGGCGTTCCGCCTCGGCGAGGAATTGTCGCTGCCGGTGATGGTCTGCATGGACGGCTTCATCCTGACGCATGCCTACGAGCGCGTCGATGTGCCGACGCAGGAACAGGTGGACGCCTGGCTGCCGCCGTTCGAGCCGCGCCAGGTGCTCGATCCGGCCGAGCCGGTGTCGATCGGCGCGATGGTCGGTCCCGAAGCCTTCATGGAGGTGCGCTACCTGGCGCACGCCAAGCAGATGCGCGCGCTCGAGCTGATTCCCGCATGGGCGGAAGAGTTCCGCCGCGCCTTCGGGCGCGACAGCGGCGGGCTGCTGCACACCTACCGCATCGAGGATGCGGACACGGTCGTCGTCGCGCTGGGCTCGGTGCTCGGCACCATCAAGGACACGGTGGACGAAATGCGCCGCGACGGCGTGAAGATCGGCGTGCTCGGCATCACCTGCTTCCGTCCCTGGCCGCTCGCCGCGGTGCGCGCGGCGCTGGCGCACGCCAGGCGCGTCGTGGTGATCGAGAAGAGCCTCGCGGTCGGCCTGGGCGGCATTGTTTCCTCCAACGTGCGCACTTCGTTCGCCGGCAGCGCGGACGCGGTGCACGCGGTGATCGCCGGGCTCGGCGGCCGCGCCATCACGCGCGCGTCGCTCTCGCGCGCGTTCCGCGCCGCGCTCGACGGCAAGCTCGAACCCCTGAGCTTCCTCGACCTCGACGGCGCGCTGGTCGAGCGCGCGCTCGCGCGCGAGCGCGAGCAGCGGCGCTCCGGCCCGATCGCCGAGGGCATGCTGCGCGACCTCGGCGTGGTCGCCGCGCGCATCGGCTAGGGATGCCATGACCTTCCAGCCGGT
>DASTHP010000217.1:0-3715 GCA_035718125.1 Burkholderiales bacterium
TAGTGGATGAAGGTCTGCGCGAGCGAAAGTCCCAGCCCGCTGCCGCCGTCCCGCCCCGAAACCAGGGGATTGAAAATCCTTTCCCGGATGTCCTCTGGGACACCGGGCCCATCGTCGATCACTTGCAATTCTAGTGCCAGCTTGTGGCGCTGCCGCAGCAGCGTGACCTGCCGCATGGCGCGCGTGCGCAAAGTGATCGTGCCACCCTTGCCTTGCGCGACGGCAGTCGAGGTGAGCGCCTGCGCCGCGTTGCGCACCACGTTGAGCAGCGCCTGGATGAGCTGCTCCTTGTCGCCGACCAGGTCCGGCAGGCTCGGATCGTAGTCGCGCTCGATGGCGACGCCCTTCGAGAATTCCGCCAGCACGAGGCTGCGCACGCGCTCGAGCACCTCGTGGATGCCCAGCGGCGCGAGCCGCGGGGCGCGGTGCGGCGTCAGCAACCGGTCCACCAGCGATTGCAGGCGATCCGCTTCCTTGATGATCACCTGCGTGTACTCGCGCAGCTCCGGACGGTCGAGCTCGCGCTCGAGCAGCTGCGCCGAGCCGCGCAGGCCGCCGAGCGGGTTCTTGATCTCGTGCGCGAGGTTGCGGATCAGCTCGCGGCTCGCCTGCTGCTCGCCGATCGCGCGCTCCTCGCGCGCCAGGCGCAGCTGCTGTTCGATGGGACGCAACTCCGCGAGGAGGGGCGTCTGCGGCACGTCGATGTGCGTGAGCGTGCAGGACAGGGGCAGCGGGTCGCGGCCGGCGCGCACGTAATCCACGTTCTGCGCCGTGTAGTCCCAGTGCGTCGCCAGCGCCTCGGCGAGCGCTTTCGCCAGCGCTGCGCCGTCGGCGAACAACGGCAGGAACGGCTGGCCGACAAGGCTCCTGGCGGGTGCCTCGAGCAGGTTCTCGGCCGCCTGGTTGGCGTAGCGCACCACGAAGCGCTCGTCGAGCACC
Organism: Burkholderiales bacterium; assembly: GCA_035718125.1. Taxonomy (GTDB): domain Bacteria; phylum Pseudomonadota; class Gammaproteobacteria; order Burkholderiales; family SG8-39; genus JAABQT01. The sequence goes on from DASTHP010000217.1 coordinate 940, forward strand.
ACCACGGCGGTCGCCAGGTACCCCAGGCCGGCGAAGTTGGCGGCCATGCGTCAGGCCGCAAAGCTCGAGGAAGTCACTGCGCGACTTGCTCGAGGATTCCCTAGCGGTACAGGTTGGCGAGCTCGCGCTTCAGCGATTCGACGTTCTTCTCGTGAAGCTCCACTTTGTCCTTGTGCGGCTGCAGCCGCTCGAGCACCCGGGCGTAGTTGCGCTCGTCGCCGTAGCGCACCGCCTCCTGCTCGGCGAGATCCTTGCGCGCCTGCGCCAGCAGCTTTTCCTCCTGCGCCAGCTCGCGCTCCAGGATCTCCCGCTGCCGCTCCTTCGCGGAGGCGCGCGCGTTGGCATCCTCCCTGGGAAAGCCTGTCGGCGGCTTGGCGGCGGGCTTTGCATTTGGCGTCACGGCGGGAACCACCTGGACGCGCGATTGCTGCACGACCTTGCAGTTCTTGCCGACGGTGTCGGCCTTCATGTTGGTGACGTGGGTGCGGCCCTCGCTGTCCCGGCAGCTCCAGATCGTGACCTCCTGCTGCGCTTGCGCCATCCCCGCCGCAAGCGTCAGACACAGCCCCGCAATCGCAAAAAACCAGCGCATGATCAAAAACATACCAGAAAAGACAAGGGGACGGGCGAAGCCGTCCCCTCTTTGACACTGCGGCGCTGATCCGGTTTACGACGAGTAGTACATGTCGAATTCGACCGGATGCGTGGTCATGCGGAAGCGCGTCAGCTCCTCTTCCTTGAGCGCCATGTAGGACTCGAGGAAGTCCTCGGAGAACACGCCGCCCTTGGTGAGGAAGGCATGGTCCTTCTCGAGGTGCGCGAGCGCTTCTTCCAGCGACGCGCACACGTGCGGCACCTTGGCGGCCTCTTCCGGCGGCAGGTCGTACATGTTCTTGTCGATGGGATCGCCCGGGTGAATCTTGTTCTGCACGCCGTCCAGCCCCGCCATCAGCATCGCGGCGAACGCGAGATAGGAATTGGCCGTGGGATCGGGGAAGCGCACCTCTACGCGCCGCGCCTTCGGGTTGGACACGTACGGAATGCGGCACGAAGCAGAGCGGTTCTTCGCCGAGTAGGCGAGGTTGATCGGCGCTTCGAAGCCCGGCACCAGGCGCTTGTAGCTGTTGGTGCCCGGGTTGGTGATGGCGTTGAGCGCCTTGGCATGCTTGATGATGCCGCCGATGTAGTACAGCGCGAACTCCGACAGGCCCGAGTAGCCGTTCCCGGCGAACAGATTGGTGCCGCCTTTCCACACGGACTGGTGCACGTGCATGCCCGAGCCGTTGTCGCCGACGACCGGCTTGGGCATGAAGGTCGCCGTCTTGCCGTAGGACGCGGCGACGTTCCACACGGTGTACTTGAGGATCTGCATCCAGTCGGCGCGCTTCACCAGGCTCTCGAACTTGGTGCCGATCTCGCACTGGCCGGCCGCCGCCACCTCGTGGTGGTGCACCTCGACTTCGACCCCCTGCTGCTCGAGCGCCAGCGACATGGCGTTGCGGATGTCCATCAGCGTGTCCTGCGGCGGCACCGGGAAGTAGCCGCCCTTCACCGGGGCGCGGTGGCCCATGTTGCCCGATTCGTAGTCGGTCCCGGTGGACCACGGCGCTTCTTCCGACTTGATCTTCACGAAGCAGCCGGACATGTCCACGTTCCAGGTGACGCCGTCGAAAATGAAGAACTCGGGTTCGGGGCCGAAGTAGGCCACATCGCCCAGTCCGGTGGACTTGAGATAGGCCTCGGCGCGGCGCGCGATGCCGCGCGGGCAGCGGTCGTAGGGCTTGCCGTCGGTCGGCTCGTAGACGTCGCAGTTGATGTTGAGGACCGCCTCGTCCGCGAAAGGATCCATGCGCGCGGTGTTCGGGTCCGGCATCAGCAGCATGTCGGAGGCCTGGATGCCCTTCCATCCGGCGATGGAGGAGCCGTCGAATGCGTGGCCGGCCTCGAACTTCTCCTTGGTGAAGTGCCGGATCGGCACCTGCACGTGCTGCTCCTTGCCGCGCGTGTCGGTGAAGCGGAAGTCGACGAACTTGACCTCCTTGTCCTTCGCCATCTTCAAGACGTCATCAGCCGTCATGGCCATCTTCGAATCTCCTGAGTAAGTGCCGAATGAGTTGGGTGCAAATGAGGATTGCGGCCGCTCTCGGCGGCCGGACGCGTCGCAAGCAGCAGGTTCCATGCCACGAGGCGACCTCCCCTGATCCGCCTCAGCCGCGACAGGCTGCGGGCAATTTTAATTCAAGCATCGGCACGATGTTGGTGCATTTCTTGGGGCGAGGCACCGGCTTGGTGCCAGGCGTGCACCGGGTTTGCCATTCCTATAATCCACAGTCTGCATGACGACCCAAGCCGACATTCCCGCGATCAAGAAGGCCGCCGCCGAGCGGGCCAGGCTCTCGAACCTCCCTTACGCCGGCGCTCTGATGCCGACGGAGGCGTATGCGCTTTTGCAGGCGGGCGCGAAGCTCGTCGACGTGCGCACCAGGCCGGAACTGCTCTACGTCGGGGCCGTGCCAGGCTCGATCCCGGTCGAGTGGCAGACCTATCCGGGGAATTCGCGCAACCCGGATTTCCTCGCCCAGCTGGCGCAGGCTGCAGCGCCCGGCGACACGCTCATGTTCCTGTGCCGGTCCGGCGTCCGCTCGCACTATGCGGCGGCGGCGGCCACACAGGCCGGCTGGGGCGACTGCTACAACGTCCTCGAAGGCTTCGAGGGCGACAAGGACGCCGGGCAGCACCGCAATACCGTCGGCGGCTGGCGAAAGGCCGGCCTGCC
>DASTHP010000218.1:0-6821 GCA_035718125.1 Burkholderiales bacterium
CGCACGAGCGCATCGACGCGGGCATGCAGTACGGCGTGGTGAACACGCCCGAATACCGCAAGATGAACCCGACGGGCCTGGTGCCCACCATCGACGACGACGGCTTCACGCTGTGGGAGTCGCACACCATCGTGCGGTATCTGTGCGCCAGGCACAGCGCGGGCACGCTCTGGCCCACCGACCTGCGCGCGCGCGCGGACGCCGAGCGCTGGATGGACTGGGCCTTCGCCTTCCAGGGCGCGATGCGCAACGTGTTCTGGGGCCTGATTCGCACGCCGCCCGAGAAGCGCGACGCGAACGCCATCGAGGACGGCAAGAAGAAGGCGATTGCCCTCCTGCCCGTCCTCGAGCAGACGCTCGCGCGCCAGCCCTACGTCGCAGGAAAGAGCCTCACCATGGGCGACATCCCCATCGGCTGCGAGGTCCAGCGCTACATGCGCGTGCCGATCGAGCGGCCACCCTTCCCCGCCGTCGAAGCCTGGTTCGAGCGGCTGCGCCAGCGCCCGGCGTTCGTGCAGCACGTCGACCTGCCGCTCACATGAGCGCCAAAGTCGCCCTCGTCACCGGCGCCGCGAGCGGCATCGGCCTCGCCTGCGCCGAGCGGCTCGCCGCCGACGGCATGAAGGTCGTGCTCGCGGACGTGAACGAGCGGGCGGGCGCCGAGCACGCCAGGCGCCTCGGCGGCACCTTCGTCGCGGCCGACCTGACTTCGCGCGCCGGGTGCCGCAACCTCGTCGAGCGCGCACTGCAGGCCTACGGCACGGTGCACGTGCTCGTCAACAACGCCGGCTACCAGCACGTCGCGCCGATCGAGGATTTCCCCGAGGACCAGTGGGAACGCATGATCGCCCTGATGCTGACCGCGCCGTTCCTGCTCACGCGCTACTGCTGGCCGGCGATGAAGAAGCAGAGATGGGGCCGCGTGGTGAACATCGCCTCGATCCACGCGCTCATCGCCTCGCCCTTCAAGGTGGGCTACATCTCCGCCAAGCACGGCCTCGTGGGCCTGACGCGCACGGCGGCACTGGAGGGCGGCGAGCACGGCATCACGGTGAACGCCATCTGCCCCGCGTACGTACGCACGCCGCTCGTCGACAACCAGATCGCCGACCAGGCGAAGGTCAACAACATGTCCCCCGAGGACGTGATCGAAAAGATCATGCTTGCGCCCGCCGCGGTGAAGCGCCTGATCGAGCCGCGCGAAGTGGCGGACTTCGTCGCCTACCTGTGCGGGGAGCCGGCCGGCACCATCACCGGCGCCGCGCTGACCATGGACCTGGGCTGGACGGCGCGCTAGGGCGACCGATCAGGGCAGGAGCGCGGCTTTGCGCCTGTCCGCCTGGAGCGCGGCAAGCGCCCTGACGCGCGCATAGAAAGCCGGCAGGTCGCCGCCCGCCTCGGCAAGCAGCTTCTCGAACCCGGGCACGAGGTCCGTGTACGTTGCGAACGAGGCGAGGAGCGCGTTGTTCGGCTCCTGGTTCTCCAAGCCGGGAAACTGCGCCAGCAACGGCTTGAGGCCGTCGAGCTCCGCGCGCTTGCGCTCGCGCATCGCTGCAGGTTCCAGGCGCATGCGGTACAGGGCCTGCAGCCGCTCGCGCGCGGCCGCAAACCTCGCGGACAGCTCGCGCGAGCGCGCCTCGCGAGCGCGCCATTGCGCGAGCTCCGCCTCGCGCCCGCGCGCCGCGAGCCAGCGCTTGAGCCCCTCGCGCTCCACCACCACCGCGAAAGACTCGTTGAACGTGGAGTCGTCCTTCACGTAGAGGAGCTGGTGCGCGAGCTCGTGGAACATCAGCCGCGCGAGGTCCGCCTCCGGATAGCCGATGAAGCTCGAAAGCAGCGGGTCGTCGAACCAGCCGAGCGTCGAGTACGCCGGCACGCCGTACACCACCACGTCGTGACCGGCCGCGCGCAGGCCCTGCGCGTGGCGCTCGGCGGCGGCCTTGTCGTAGTAGCCCCGATAGGCGACGCAGCCCGCCACCGGGAAGCACGACAATACCGGCTCGAGCGAAAACTCCGGCGCGGCGACCACGTTCCACAGCGCGTAGGGCCGGCCGAGATCCGCGTAGCTGCGATAGGCGCCGTTGTCGGGCAAGCGCAGCTCGCGCGAAGCGAAGTCGCGGATCTGCGCGGCGAGCGCAAGCTGCGCCTTCAGCCCGGGCGCGGCGCCCGGATCCGCGAGTACCTGCTCGAGGGGTTGCGCGCGACCCATCAGGGCGAGCTGCCCGCTCGCCGCCTGCCCGTAGTAGGCAAGCGTCTCGCAGCCCGCAAGCACGAGCGCGCTAAGCGCGAGGAAGAAAATGCGCATCGCCAAGAAAGGACACTGCCTGCGCCGCCACGCGCGCCGACACGAGCATCGCGCTGTGGCTCACCGGCAGCACGATGCGCTCGCGCATGCCCGTCACCTCGGTTTCGTCCACGCGCACCACGCCGTCGCTCGGGCCCGGCAGCGCGCCAAGCAGGCGCCCCAGTCCGATGGGCAGCGAGCCGGCGAGCACGCCGAGCGGCTCGGGCCGCGTCCAGCGCGCGCCGCGGCCCTCGCGCCACAGGGGCTCGCTCGCCCCGAGGAACCAGCGCCCCCAGCCATGCTGCGCGAGGCGCCGGCCGGCGAAATTGCCGCGCACCGGCGCGCCCAGCAGCAGCACGCGCCCGGCCTGGATCTCGCGCCGGTGCTCGAGCGTGTCGAGCACCACCAGCCCGCCCAGGCTGTGCCCCGCGAAATGCGCCGGCCCGATGCTTTGCGCGAAACGCGCCAGGCGCTCGACGTGCGCTTCCAGCGGCCGCTCGCGGCCCGGATAGTCGAACAGGTGGCAGCGAAAGCCGGCGGCCTGCAGGCGCGCGGCGAGCGGCGTCATCACCAGCGCCGGCACCCACAGGCCGTGCACGAGAATGACTTCGCGCGGCACGTTCAGGCGGCAGTCCGCCCGGGAAGCGCGAAGATGCCGCTCATGCGCACGATGCGGCGCGCGCCCACGCAGAGATAGCCGGTGGCGAACGCCAGCCGCGATCCCACGCGCTGCACCTCGACCTGCGAATGGATCCAGTCGCCCAGCGCCGCCGACCCGGCGTAGTCGAGATCGAGATGCGCGGTGACGAAGCCGCCGCGCGCGCTGCCCATCTTCGCCATCAGCCCGTAGCCGAGCGCGAGGTCGGCGAGCGTGGCGAGCACGCCGCCGTGGCAGATGCCGCGCGAGTTGGAATGCTTCTTGTCCACGCGCAAGCCGAGCGACACGACGTGCTCGCCGCGCTTCTCGTGCAGCGGCCCGACCAGCTCGTTGAAGGGACTCGCCGCGGGCAGCGGCCGGTAACCCGCAGGGACTGCGCTCATCGCGCCGATTTTATCTTGGGCGCCGCAGCAGCAGGCTCGCGCCCACCGCGAGGCCCGGAACGCCGAGGAGCGCGTAGGCGATCGCATAGCCGCCGCCCAGATGCAGCACGAGATTGAACAGCAGCGGCGTCACCACCACGCCGAGAAAGGTGAAGAACAGGCACCCGCCGGTGGCCTGGCTCACCTGGCCCGGCGGCGCGATGCGCGCCACCTCGGCGAGGTAGACGCCGTTCCAGCCCACTGCGGTGGCGCCAAACAGCGAAGCGAAGAGGAACAGCAGCCATGCGGGCCAGTTCGGCCCTGCCGCGAGCGTGGCGATCGCCGAGACGCCCATGCCCAGGCCGAGGAGCCCGAGCATCGTGCGGCGCGCCAGCGCGCGGTCGGCCAGCGCGCCCCAGGCGAGGCGCCCGGCGACGCTCGCGACCTGCGACACCGCCATCACGATCCCCGCGAGCACGAGCGTCAGCGCGAAATCGTCGGTGAGGAAGGTCACCAGGTAGGTGACCAGCGTGATCTGCACGCCGCCGTAGACCAGGCCCGTCACCGCCATCTCGCGCAAGCGCGGCGTGCGCACCACCAGGCCCACCGGCGCAAAGGCGGCCGCGATGGAGATCGGCGCCCGCGGATTGAGCCCGGTGTCGTAGCTCGCGCGCGCCGGCGCGATCAGGATCGCCAGCGCAAGGCACGAGAGGCCGATCGCCACCGCGCCCCACTGCCAGCCCACGGCGAGGATCAGCGCGGGCACGAGCGCGCCGGCGAGCACGCCGCCCGCCGGCACGCCGGTCTGCTTGATGGAGAAGGTGAGCGAGAACAGCGCGGGCGGCGCCGCGCGCACCAGGATCACCGAGCTCGCCGGCGTGGTCGGCCCGTAGCCCAACCCGACCACGAAGGCGCCCGCAAGGACCAGCGGCGCTACGCCCGAGGCCGCCAGCGCCAGCCCGGCAAAGCACAGCAGCAGGCCCGCCTGGCTCACGCGGATCGGCCCGAAGCGCGCCACCCAGCCGCCGGCTGCCGCCGAGCCGAGCATGCTGCCCAGGTAGGCGATGGCGATGTAGTAGCCGACCGCGGCCGGCGAGACGCCCAGCGCCGGCCCCGCCACCGGCGCCATCACGGGCGCGCTGTAGACGGCGAACGCGACGAGCGTCTGGACGGCGAGTGTGACGGAGAGCGGGAGGAGGATCTCGCGCAGGCCGGGCGAAGTGCTGCCCAAGTTCCCTCAGCCGCCCTGCGCGCGAATCTCGCGCATGGCCTCGAGCAGCGCTTGCGCGCGATGGACGATCGGGTAGTCCACCATCTGCCCGTCCACCTCGACGGCCGCCGCGCCTTTCGCTTCGGCTTCCGTGAACGCCTTGACGATGCGCTCGGCACGCGAGACCTCGTCGGCGCTCGGCGTGAAGGCGGCATTGGCGATCGGCACCTGGTCCGGATGCACGCACAGGCGTCCCTGGAAGCCGCCGCGGCGGCTGCGCTCGAGCGCGCGGCGGAAACCCTCCTCGTCGCGCAGGTGGAACCAGGGGCTGTCCAGCGGCGCCTCCATGCCCGCGGCGCGCGAGGCGAGCACCACGCGCGCGCGCGCTTCGGCGAGCTCCGGCTCCTCATGCGAGGGAATGAGCCCCGCGTCCAGGCTGAAGTCGCCCGCGCCGAAGGCGACGCGCTTCACGCGCCAGGGCGCGCGGTAGGGCCGCAGGCTGCGCGCCTGCAGGATGCGATCCACGCGCGCCACGCCAGCGGCCGTCTCGACCATCGGGATGAGGTCGATCGAGCCCTCGGCGATGCCGCGCTCGCGCTCCAGCGCCGCGATCAGCCAGTCGATGGCGTGCAGGTCGGCCGCGCTTTCCACTTTCGGCAGCACCACGCCGTCGACCTTGTCGTGGATCGTCTCGACCAGGTCCCGGTAGCAGAAAGGCGAGGCCGGCGCGTTCGGGCGCACGTAGCCGCGGCAGCGTCGCGGGCCCTTCAGCGCCTCGGCGACGGGCTTTCGCGCCGCCGCCTTGTCCGAGACCGCCACCGCGTCCTCCAGGTCGAGGATCACGGCGTCCGCGCCGAGCGCGAGCGCCTTCTCCACGCGCCGCGGGTGGTTGCCGGGAGCAAAGAGGAACGTTCTATTGAGCGGCACGGTCCTGCCTTTCGTCCCAGCGCGGATAGGGAAGCCGCCATTTTGCCGTGGCCAGCGCCTCCGGCCAGACGATTTCGCGGCGGCCACCGAGGATCTGCACCACCGCGGGCTTCGCGCCGACCTGGACGCCGTCCGCGTCCACGCGGTACAGCCCGATCGGCGTTTCCAGCTCGAGCGCGGCGAGCGCGGCGCGCAGCCGCCCCGTCTCCACGCCCTCTGCCTTGCGCACGCCGGCCTCCAGCACGAGGGCGGCAGCGTAGGCCGTCGCCGCGACGATGCCGGGCTCCGTGGACCAGCGCTTGCGCCAGGCCTCCACGAACTCGCTGTTGCCGCGCGTCCTGAAACGCGTCTCGTAGGGCGTGATCCCCAGGGTGAACTCGGCGTCGCGGCCGACCAGTCCGATGAAGCGCGGCTCGCCCGCGCCCTGGACGAGGAACATCCACGGCGCATAGCCGATCCGCTTGAAGGCGATGACCATGTCCGCCGCGTCCTCGGGCTGGCCGAACGCGATCCAGGCCTGCGCGTCGCGCGAGCGCGCCTTGGCGATCTGCACCGGAATCTGGCTGGCCGGCGTTGCCTCGGCCACGCCGACCTCCAGCCCTGCGGCCGCGGCCTGCGCAACGAGGCGCGCCGCCGCCTCGCGCGAGACCGGGTCGTTGCGCGCGACCACGTGCAGGCGCCGGTAGCCGGCCGCTTGCGCCACGGCAAGCGCGCCGGCGCCATAGTCCGCCGCCGGCGCCGAAACCTGGAAGACGTAGCGCGCGCCCGCTCGCTGGGTGTTGCGCGTGACGCCCGTGACGTTAAGGAGCACGCGCCTGCGGCGCTCGGCGACGGCCGCCGCGGTGAGCGAGGCGGCGCTGCCGAACGGTCCGAGCAGCACATCCGCCTTGTCCACCTCGATCAACTGGTCGTAGAGCCGCGCCGATGCCGAGGCCTCGGAACGGTCGTCCAGGAGCTTCAGCTCGATGCGCCTGCCGAGCAGACCGCCCGCGGCGTTGCGCGCTTCCTGCCAGAGGAGAAGCGCTTTCTGCATGTCCGCCCCGATGTCCGCGAGCTGCCCGCTTTGCGGCAGCACGGCCCCGACCACCAGCGGCTGCGCCAGTCCCGGCAGCGCGGCGAGCGCCAGCACGGCAAGCAGCAGCGCGCGCATCAAAAGCCCACGAAGCGCGCAAAGCGCGCAACCGGCTCGCGCTCGGTGACCAGCGTGTTCTCCACGGCGTCGGCGCGCGCGTAGCCGAGCGACATGCCGCAGACGACGATCTGCTCGTCCGGAATTCCCAGCTCGCGGCGCAGCACCGGGTGCGCCGAGGCGATCGCCGCCTGAGGGCAGGAATCGAGGCCGAAAGCGCGCGCGGCGAGCATGAGGGTCTGCACGAACAT
>DASTHP010000219.1:0-3470 GCA_035718125.1 Burkholderiales bacterium
ATCGTCGACGAGCTGCCCTACCAGGTGAACAAGAAGGCGCTGCTCGAGCGCATCGCCGAGCTGGTCACCGAGAAGAAGCTCGAGGGCGTCTCCGACATCCGCGACGAGTCCGACAAGGACGGCATCCGCGTGGTGATCGAGTTGAAGCGCGGCGAGATCGCCGAAGTGGTGCTCAACAACCTGTACAAGCAGACGCAGCTGCAGGACACCTTCGGCATGAACATGGTGGCGCTGGTCGACGGCCAGCCGCGGCTCCTCAACCTGCGCGAGATGATCGAGGCTTTCGTCTCGCACCGCCGCGAGGTGGTGACGCGGCGCACGGTGTACGACCTGCGCAAGGCGCGCGAGCGCGGCCACATCCTGGAAGGCCTGGCCGTGGCGCTGTCCAACGTCGACGAGGTGATCGCGCTCATCAAGGCGGCGCCCACGCCGGTCGATGCCAAGCGCGAGCTGATGGCGCGCACCTGGGTGTCCCCCCTGGTGCGCGAGATGCTCGAGCGCTCGGGCGCCGACCAGTATCGTCCCGAGGGCCTGGGCGCCGAGTTCGGCCTGAAGCCGGAGGGCTACCGGCTGTCGGACGAGCAGGCGCAGGCGATCCTCGAGCTGCGCCTGCAGCGCTTGACGGGCCTGGAGCAGGACAAGATCCGCGACGAATACCGCGAGGTGGTGGCGCTGATCGCCGACCTGCTCGACATCCTGGACAAGCCCGCGCGCATCACCGAGATCATCGCGGCGGAGCTGCGCAGCGTGAAGGAGGAATTCGGCGACAAGCGCCGCACCGAGCTCGTCACGGTGGCCGAGGACATCTCGATCGAGGATCTGATTGCGCCGCAGGACATGGTGGTCACGTTCTCGCACGGCGGCTACGTCAAGTCGCAGCCGCTCGCCGACTACCGTGCGCAGCGCCGCGGCGGGCGCGGCAAGCAGGCCGCCGCCACCAAGGAGGACGATTTCATCGAGCGGCTGTTCGTCGCGCACTCGCACGATTACCTGCTGTGCTTCTCCAGCCGCGGGCGGCTGTACTGGCTCAAGGTATTCGAGGTGCCGCAGGGCAGCCGCTCGAGCCGCGGCAAGCCGGTGGTCAACCTGTTCCCGCTGGAGGAAGGCGAGAAGGTGACTGCCGTGGTGCCGGTGAAGGAGTTCGACGAGCAGCACTTCGTGTTCATGGCCACCGCGCAGGGCACGGTGAAGAAGACGCCGCTCGCGGAATTCTCGCGGCCGCGGCCGAGCGGCATCATCGCGGTCAACCTCGACGAGGGCGACTACCTGGTGGGCGTGGCGCTCACCGACGGCAGCACCGACGTGATGCTGTTTTCCTCGGAAGGCAAGGCGGTGCGCTTTGCCGAGGACGAGGTGCGGCCGATGGGCCGGCAGGCCACCGGCGTGCGCGGCATGCGCCTGCCGGAGGACGGCAGCCAGCGCCTGGTCGCCATGCTGGTGGCGAAGGACGAGAGCCGCACGGTGCTCACCGCCACCGAGAACGGTTACGGCAAGAGGACGCCCATCTCCGAATACACCAAGCACGGCCGCGGCGGCCAGGGGATGATCGCCATCCAGGCGAGCGAGAGGAACGGCGAGCTGGTCGGCGCAGTGCTGGTCGAGGACACGGACGAGGTGATGCTGATCTCCACCGGCGGCGTGCTGATCCGCACCGCGGTGGCGCAGATCCGCGAGCAGGGCCGCTCGACGCAGGGCGTGACGCTGATCGCGCTGGGCGAAGGCGAGAAGCTCGCCGGGGTCGAGCGCATCGAGGAGCACGACGAGGACGTTTCCGGCAACGGCGAAGGCGGCAACGGTGGCAATGGCGGCAACGGGGACGACGGCGACCTGCCCCTGCCGGGCGAGGGCGGCGCCGCACCCACCGTACACTAGTGACGCGCATCTATAACTTCAGCTCCGGGCCGGCGATGCTGCCCGCCGAGGTGCTCGCGCGCGCCGGCGACGAGATGCTTGACTGGCACGGCAGCGGCATGGGCGTGATGGAGATGAGCCACCGCGGCAAGGAGTTCACCGGCATCGCCGCCGAGGCCGAGCGCGACCTGCGTGAGTTGCTCGCCATCCCGGCGCACTACAAGGTGCTGTTCCTGCAGGGCGGCGCGACGCTGCAGTTCGCGCAGGTGCCGATGAATCTGCTGCGCGGCAGGGGCAAGGCCGACTACGTGCTGACGGGCGAATGGTCGAAGAAAGCGGCGAAAGAAGCGAAGGCCTACTGCGACGTGCACATCGCCGCGAGCGCAGAAGACCGCAGCTTCAGCTATGCGCCGCGCGACTGGCAGGTGCGCGCCGATGCCGCCTACGTGCACTACTGCTCCAACGAAACCATCGGCGGCGTGGAATTCCACTGGACGCCGGACACCGGCGCGGTGCCCCTGGTCGCGGACGCCTCCTCGCACCTGATGTCGCGCCCCGTCGAGGTGTCGAAGTACGGGCTCATCTACGCGGGCGCGCAGAAGAACCTCGGGCCGGCGGGCGTGACCGTGGTCATCGTGCGCGAGGACCTGGTCGGTATGCCGGCGAAGGGCACGCCGAGCGTCATGGACTACAAGCTGCAGGCGGACGCGGATTCGATGCTCAACACGCCGACCACCTATTCGATCTACGTCGCGGGGCTGGTGTTCAAGTGGCTGAAGCAACTGGGCGGGGTGGCCGAGATCGAGCGCCGCAACGTGCGCAAGGCGCAGCTGCTCTACGAGGTGATCGACGCGGGCTTCTACAGGAGCCCGGTAGCGAAGGCGGATCGCTCGCGCATGAACATCCCGTTCCGGCTGCCCGACGAGAAGCTGGATGCGCCGTTCCTGAAAGGCGCGGAGGAGCGCGGCATGGTGCAGCTGAAGGGCCATCGCTCGGTGGGCGGCATGCGCGCCTCGATCTACAACGCCATGCCGCTGGAGGGCGTCGAGCGGCTGGCCGCCTACATGCGCGAGTTCGCCGCGCGGCATGCCTAAGTCGGCGAAGAAGTTCGAGGTCCTGGTCCTCAACCAGATCGCGCAGCACGGCCTCAAGCGCTTCGCTCCCGAGCGCTACGCGCTGGTGAAGGAGTCCAAGGTGCCCGACGTGGTGCTGGTGCGCTCCTACGACCTGCACGGCATGGATTTCGGTGCGCACCTCAAGGCGGTGGCGCGCGCCGGCGCCGGCACCAACAACATTCCCGTCGCGCAGCTCACCAAGCTCGGCGTGCCGGTGTTCAACGCGCCCGGGGCGAACGCCAACGCGGTGAAGGAGCTGGTGCTTGCGGGGCTGCTCATCGCCGCGCGCAATCTCGCGCCGGCGCTCGATTTCGTGCGCGGCCTGAACGAGGCCGCCGGGGATCTGGACCGGGCGGTCGAGGACGGCAAGAAGGCCTTCGCCGGCATCGAGCTGCCCGGCCACACGCTGGGCGTGATCGGGCTGGGCAAGATCGGCAGCCTGGTGGCGGACGCCGCGATCCGCCTGGGCATGCACGTGACCGGCTACGACCCGGAGATCACGGT
>DASTHP010000220.1:0-11162 GCA_035718125.1 Burkholderiales bacterium
GGAGGGCAGGTCGATCTTGTTGAGCACCGGGACCACCTCGACGCCCTGCTCGATCGCGGTGTAGCAGTTGGCGACCGTCTGCGCCTCCACCCCCTGCGACGCGTCGACCACCAGCAGCGCGCCTTCGCAGGCCGCGAGCGAGCGGCTCACCTCGTAGGAGAAGTCGACATGCCCCGGCGTGTCGATCAGATTCAGCAGGTACCGCTCACCGTCCCGCGCCTGGTACTGCAGCGCGGCGGTCTGCGCCTTGATGGTGATGCCGCGTTCGCGCTCCAGGTCCATCGAATCGAGAACCTGCTCGGCCATCTCCCGGTCCGCCAGCCCGCCGCACAACTGGATGATGCGGTCCGCCAGCGTCGACTTGCCGTGGTCGATGTGGGCGATGATCGAGAAGTTGCGGATGCGGCTCTGCGGGGTCATGGGGGAACGCAAAAAAGGGTGCCCGTGGCACCCTTCTTTCGCTGCGGCCGCTATCTTACCGCAAGCCGGGGCTCCGGAGCCTCTGACTTACTCGCGCGGGTGCGCGTTGCGGCCGGAACGCGGCGCCGGCTAGGCGCGAAGCCGCGGCGATATGTCGATATCGCAAGGCCGAGCAACAACGCCGGCGCCCGTGTCATTGCGCTATCGTAGGCCAACCGTCGCGGACTTCCGGCCGCAACCCGGAGGGCGGCGAGGCCTTTTCCTTGAACTCCCGCCTCGCGGCCTCGCCGCCTGGAGGGACGGGGCGAATTTTCGTCCATGGCATCGCCATCGGCCGCCTTGTGGACGTCCAGTACACGGCGGCGGCCGCTGTCTCGCCCTGCACGAAAATCGCCACCGTCGCGCAGGCGGGAGTAAGTCAGAGGCTCCGTAGCAGGGCCGCCTCGTCGAGGCGGTAGTGGCAGATCTCCGCGCCGGCCGCGTCGGTCAGCACCGGTACCCGCTCGCCGTAACGCGCCTCAAGCGCTGCGTCGGCGTCGACGTCGATCTCCACGAACTGCACGCTGCGGGCGCGCAACGCGCGCGCCATGTCCTCGCACAAGTGACAATACCGGCGCCCGTAGAGGCGAAGAATCGCCCTAGCCCTTGTCGGCGAGGCCGGAGACCGTGAGGAACGTGGTGTTGTCGCCGCGGCGCACCTGCAGCGTGATCACCGCGCTCTTGTCCAGGCCGGCGAGCAGCTTGTTGAACTGGTCGGCGGACTTGAGCTCGGTGTGCTGGCCGCTGTGCACCATCTTCAGGATCACGTCGCCGCGACGCACGTCGGCACGCGCGTCGGCGCGCACGTCGGCGACGACCACGCCGTGGCTGAGCCGCATCTCCTTCTTCTGCTCGGCGCTCAGGTCGGTCACCACCACGCCCAGCCGGTTGGCCACCTGCTCCACCGGCTTGCGCTCGCGCGGCACATCGCGCGCCGCGACCCTCTCCTCCTGCAATTCGCCGACCGTCACGGTCAGGTTGCGCGTGGCGCCCTTGCGCCACACCTCGATGGGCGCGCTGGCGCCCGGCCGGGTGGAGCCCACCAGTCGCGGCAGATCGCTGGAGGACTCCACGGCCTTGCCGTCGAAGCGCGTGATGATGTCGGTCGCTTCGATGCCCGCCTTGTCCGCCGGGCTGCCCTTTTCCACGGAGTTGACCAGCGCGCCGCGCGGCCGGTCGAGGCCGAAGGAGACCGCGAGATCCTTGGTGACCTCCTGGATCACCACGCCGATGCGCCCGCGCGACACCCGCCCCTTCTCGCGCAGCTGCTTCTGGATGTCGAGCGCCACGTCGATCGGGATGGCGAACGATAGGCCCATGAAGCCGCCGGTGCGGCTGTAGATCTGCGAGTTGACGCCCACCACCTCGCCTTTCATGTTGAACAGAGGGCCGCCGGAGTTGCCCGGATTGATGGCGACGTCCGTCTGGATGAACGGCACGAAGTTCTCCTGCGGCAGCGAGCGCCCCTTGGCGCTGACGATGCCGGCGGTGACCGTGTTCTCGAAGCCGAACGGCGCGCCGATCGCCACCACCCACTCGCCCACCTTGAGCTTGGCGGGATCGCCCATGCGCACCACCGGCAGGCCGCTCGCCTCGATCTTGATCAGGGCGACGTCGGTGCGCTTGTCGGCGCCGATCACTTTCGCCTTGTACTCCCGCTTGTCGGTCAGCTTGACGTTGATTTCCTCGGCGGCGTCGATCACGTGTGCGTTGGTCAGGATGTAGCCGTCTGCGGTAATGACGAAGCCGGAGCCGAGCGAGCGGCTCTCGGGGCGCGGGCCGGGACCGGGCTGCTGGCGCGGAATGAAGCGGCGGAAGAACTCCAGCACTTCCTCGTCCTCCATGTTCGGGACCTGCGGCACGTTGGCCCTGCGCGCGGCCTGGGTGGTGCTGATGTTGACGACGGACGCGCCCTGCTCCTCGACCAGCCTGGTGAAATCGGGCAGCTCGCGTCCCTGCGCCAGCGCCACCGTGGTGCACGCGGCCAGCACGAAGGCCATGGCCGTTCTGACGAAATGCATGGAGGTTCCTCTCAAAGGTACGGCGCCCGGAAACGGCTCCGGACGGATAAGGTCATTGCGGTGGGCGGTAGTCCACGGTGTCACCGATGCGCTGCACGCTGGCCGCAGGCGCCTCGCCCACCACCGTCACCAGATGCTTGGCGACCTCGCGGGTGTACACGTTCACGGCACCCATGCTGGCCAGCCCCATCGGCGGCGTCTCCGCGCGGCCGGCAAGCGGCTCGATGAACACGGAAACCGCTGCCAGCCCGTCGGAATAGACCACCTGCCGCACGGGCTGTGCCTCGCGCAGCATGCGCGTGATCTCGATCACCTTGTGGAAACCGGGCAGGTCCGCACGCATGCTCCAACCCGCCTGCGCCAGGTTCGCCGGACCGACCGCGGCCTGCTCTACGCGCCAGGTGCGCGCGACCACGCGCGGCCGCACGCGCTCGCGGGGAACGGGGCCGATCTCCAGCTGGGTGAAGGTGAACTGCTCGACCGTCTCGCCGTTGCGATTGAAGGCGCGCGCCTTCAGCAGCATGCCGCTCTGCACGTCGGCCCAGAACTTGTAGCCATAGCGCAACTCGTCCTTGGGGGCGAGCACGATCGCCTGGCAATCGTAGCCGGCGATGCGCCGGGTCTCATCCATGCTGATGTCGTAATGCTCGCCCAAGGTCGAGACTTGCGCGGGCAAGAGCGCCGGGAAGCTGCGCTGATCGCGGCGCCGATCGACCTTGACCGTCTGGCTGTCCGGCAGATAGCAACGGATCTCGTCGCGGGTGCGCACCACCTCACGCGGCGAGCCGTCGAGCACCTCGAGCTTCTCGATGCTGCCTGCCGGTTCGGCGCGGCGGGCGATGCGCGACGTTTCGGTACGGTCGCCCTGCTGGTACACGAAGGTTCCCGTGTAGGAGAGCTTTTCCGTCGCCAGGTAGATCCGGCGCAGCCACTCGAGCGCTTCCGGCGATGCCGCACTTTGCGCTGGCGCTGGCGCTTGTCCTTGAGCCTGCACCACGCCCGCGAAGGCGCAGAACATCCAGGCGCCGAGTGCGCGGCTCATCGCTTCTTCTGCACGGTCTGGTCCGAAACCGTGCGCACGTAAGGCGCCATTCCCTGCAGGGAGTTGCGCGGCGAGAAGACCTGGTGCGCGAGCAGATAATCCTGCGTGGCGCTGGTCACTGGCACCACGGGCGGCGCCGCCGCGCGCGGTGCCTGCTGTGGCAGCGGCCCCACCGCGACGGGTGCCAGCGCGCCGGCGGGCGACGTTGCGCGTTCCGGCGCCAGTGCCACCCAGCCGACAAACGCCACGGCCGCCACGCTTGCAGCCAGTGCCGACGGCATGAACCAACGCGGCCGCTCCGCCGCGCGCACCGCGCCCGGCAGTGGCCCGATCAGGGCAGGCTCCTGCGCCAGCCGTTGCGACACGCGGCGCGCGCAGTCGGCGACCAGGATCGCGTCGCCGCGCAGGGCATCGCTGATGAGGTGGTAGGTGCGCCAGGACTCCCTGGCCTCCCGGTCCGATTCCATCGCGGACAGCGGCTCGCGCAGCTCGTGCGCCTCGAGCTCGCCGTCCATCATCGCCGAAATCTTTGCCTTCATCGTCCTACCACCTTTGGTCCTGGCGCGTATCGAGCAGCGGCCGCAGCCGCTCCGCGATCGCCTCACGCGCCCTGAAGATCCGCGAGCGCACGGTACCGATCGGGCAATCCATGATGCGCGCGATGTCCTCGTAGCTCATGCCCTCGATCTCGCGCAGCTGGATCGCCGTGCGCAGCTCTTCGGGCAGCTCCTGGATCGTCGCATTCACGGTCGCCGCAATCTCCTTGGACAGCAACATGCTCTCAGGCGTGTTGATGTCGCGCAACTGCTCCCCGTCCTCGAATCCCTCCGCGTCCTGCGCCTCCACCTCGGTCGAGGTGGGCGCCCGCCGCCCCAGCGCCATCAGGTAGTTCTTGGCGGTGTTGATGCCGATCCGGTACAGCCACGTGTAGAACGCGCTGTCGCCGCGAAACGCCGGCAAGGCCCGGTACGCCTTGATGAACGCTTCCTGCGTCACATCTTCCACCTCCGCAGGGTCGCGGATGAATCGCGCCAGCAGCCGCCCGAGCTTGCGCTGGTACTTCACCACCAGCAGTTCGAACGCCCGCTTGTCGCCCCGCTGCGCCCGCTCCACCAGTTGCTGGTCGATGTCCCGCTCAGACATCGCCCCGCCCGCCCGCCCGCGCCCCGGTCCGCTGGGTGCTCAGGCTGCCGCGCGCCCGGCTGCAACGCCTATGTGCCACAGACAGTGCCCTTTTGAAATAGTTCGGCGGCATGGCGGCAGGCGCCTCAGACGGGAAAAGGCGCGGCCGCCGCAGGCGCCATGCGCCCCCAGAGCGCCCAGATCCGCAGGCGCCGGAAGTCCCCGGCCGGGAGCATGTCCCGCGTCACCACCACGATATGCCTCGATCCACCTTGCAGCGGCAGCGTCACCCACCAGCGGTTGACGTTGCGCCGGGCCGCCACGCTGCCCGCCAGGCGCCGGCCGTCCGCCAACTCGAACACTGCGGCGGCGCCATCCCCCAGCTCAACGCCGCGTACCGAGTGGCGTCCGCGAAGCAATGCCCGGTCCCGGGCGACGAGGGCGCCGAGGAGAAAGACGAGCAGGCCCGCGCCAGCCCCCGCGGCGCCCGGGAACACGGCCGCCAGGCATGCTGCACCGGCCAGATGCACCAGCAGAATGACTGCCGCCATGGCGCGCGAAGCGCGCAATTCGAGCCGCAGCGCGGGTGCTCCGCTCAAACGCGCGCAAACACCAGCGTGCCGTTGGTGCCGCCGAAGCCGAAATTGTTCTTCACCGCGTAGTCGATCTTGAGGTCCCGCGCCGCGTTGGCGCAGTAGTCGAGATCGCACTCCGGGTCCTGGTTGAAGATGTTGATCGTCGGCGGCGACACCTGGCGCTGGACAGCCAGCGCGGTGAACACGGACTCGATGCCGCCCGCGCCGCCCAGCAGGTGCCCGGTCATCGACTTGGTCGAGTTCACGACCAGCTTCGCCGCTTGGGCGCCGAACGCCTGCTTGATGGCCTCGGTTTCGTTCTTGTCGCCCAGCGGCGTGGAAGTGCCGTGGGCGTTGAGGTACTGCACCTTGTCCGGCGCGATGCGCGCATTGGCAAGCGCCGCACGCATGCAGCGTCGCGGCCCGTCCAGGTTCGGCGCCGTCATGTGGAAGGCGTCGGCGCTCATGCCGAAGCCGACGACCTCACAATACACCTTGGCGCCGCGCGCTTTCGCGTGCTCGAGCTCCTCGAGCACCAGGACGCCGCCGCCTTCGCCGAGGACGAAGCCGTCCCGGTCCTTGTCCCAGGGCCGGCTGGCACTCGCTGGGTCGTCGTTGCGGGTCGACAGTGCGCGTGCCGCCGCAAAGCCGCCCACGCCCAGCGGCGACACGGTGGCTTCGGCGCCGCCCGCCAGCATCACGTCCGCGTCGCCGTACTCGATCGTGCGCGCCGCCAGCCCGATCGCATGCAGGCCGGTCGTACACGCCGTAACCACCGCGAGGTTCGGGCCCTTCATGCCGTACATGATCGACATGTGTCCCGAGATCATGTTGATGATCGAGGCCGGCACGAAGAACGGCGAGATGCGCCGCGGCCCGCGCTGGCTGAGCTCGGCGTGCGTCTCCTCGATGCGGGGCAGGCCGCCGATACCTGAGCCGATATTCACGCCGATGCGCTCGGCATTCGCCTCGGTCACCTGCAGGCCGCTGTCCTTCCATGCCTGGATCGCCGCAGCGAGCCCGTAATGGATGAACGTATCCATGTGCCGGGCTTCCTTGGGCGGCAGGTAAGCGGCCGCGTCAAAGCCCTTTACCTCGCCGGCTATCTGGCAGGCGAAGGCCGAGGCATCGAAGCGCGTAATGCGCCCGATCCCGGACTTGCCGGCGACCAGGCTGCTCCACGCATCCTCGACGGTATTGCCGACCGGACAGACGATGCCCAGCCCGGTGACGACGACTCTGCGGCGCGACACTAAGCTTGCGGCCGGTGCTTACGACTTGGCGTGCGACTTGACGTAGTCGATGGCCTGCTGGACGGTCGTGATCTTCTCCGCTTCCTCGTCGGGGATCTCGGTCTCGAACTCTTCTTCCAGGGCCATCACCAGTTCCACCGTGTCGAGCGAATCGGCGCCGAGATCGTCGACGAATGAGGACTCGTTCTTGATCTCCGCCTCGTTCACCCCGAGCTGCTCGGCGACGATCTTCTTGACGCGTTGTTCGACGTTTTCCATCTTCTGCTCCTTCCCTGTGGGGGCCAAGCGGCGGCCCGGATTTTACCAAATCGGCGCGGGCCGCCTCAGGCCATGTACATCCCGCCGTTCACGTGCATTACGCAGCCGGTGACGTAGCCTGCCGCCGACGACGCGAGATAGGAGACGGCCGCCGCAATGTCCTCGGGCGCGCCCAGGCGGCCCAGCGGAATCTGCCCGAGGAGTGCCGTGCGCTGCGCCTCCGGCAGCGCGCGCGTCATGTCCGTGTCGATGAAGCCCGGGGCGACGCAATTGACCGTGATGCCGCGGCTGCCCAGCTCGCGCGACAGCGATTTCGTCATGCCCACCACGCCCGCCTTGGCTGCGGCGTAGTTCGCCTGGCCAGGGTTGCCCGAGGCGCCCACCACTGAAGTGATGTTGATGATGCGCCCCCAGCGCGCTTTCATCATGCCACGCATTACGGCGCGCGACAGGCGGAATACGGCCTTGAGGTTGGTTTCCATCACCTCGTCCCATTCCGCGTCCTTCATGCGCAGGGCGAGGTTGTCGCGCGTGATACCGGCATTGTTGACCAGAATCAGCACGTCCCCGCGCTCCTTCTGCAGCGCTTCCAGGCGCGCGTCGCAGGCCGCCGCGTCGCGCACGTTGAGCGCCATGCCGGCGCCCTGCACGCCCGCCTGCGAGAGCGCTTCGCTGATCTGCGCCGCGCCCGCTTCGGTCGTCGCCGTGCCGATCACCGTGGCGCCGTCGCGGCCAAGCTGCAGCGCGATGGCGCGCCCGATACCGCGCGTCGCGCCCGTCACCAGTGCGAGCTTGCCGGCAAGCGTCATGCCGCCGCCTTCAACGCCGCCAGCGCCTGCTCGAGCGACGCCTTGTCCGCGAGGGCGTGGCTCTGCAGGGTATCGTCGATGCGTTTCACCATTCCTGCAAGCACCTTGCCGGGTCCGCATTCGAGAACGTGCGTCACGCCCATCTGCTTCATTCTTTGAATGGTCTCGACCCAGCGCACGGGGGAGGCCGCCTGTCGGACCAATGCATCCCTGATCTCGGCAGGCTGCGTGCGCGTAGCCACTTCCACATTGTTGAGCAGCGCAATCGCGGGCTCGTGTACCGCGACCCGCTCGAGGTAGCCGCGCAGCTTATCCGCTGCGGGGCGCATCAGGCTGGAGTGGAATGGCGCGCTCACCGGCAACGGCAGCGCGCGCTTGGCGCCTCGCGCCTTGCACGCTTCCATGGCGCGTGCCACAGCCGACTTGTGCCCGGCGATCACGATCTGGCCGGGCGCGTTGAAGTTGACCGCCTGCACCACCTCGCCCTGCGCGGCCTCCTCGCACGCGGCGCGCACCGCCGCATCGTCGAGGTTGAGGATCGCAGCCATCGCGCCCTGGCCTTCGGGCACCGCCTCCTGCATCGCCTGAGCGCGGAACCGCACGAGCGGCAGGCAGTCGCGAAAGGCGATGGCCCCGGCAGCCACCAGCGCGGTGTACTCGCCGAGGCTGTGGCCGGCGACGACCTCGGGTCGCGTTCCGCCGAGCGCGCACCAGGCGCGGTAGGCCGCGAACCCGGCGGTGACCATCGCGGGTTGCGTGTTGACGGTCAGATTGAGCGCCTCCGCCGGACCTGCGTCGAGCAGCGTGAGGAAATCGCTTCCCAGGGCCTCGCCGGCTTCGCGCCGCACTTCGTCCACCCCACCCAAGCCCGCGTAGGCCTGCAGCATACCCACTGACTGCGAGCCCTGCCCCGGAAACACCATCGCCAGTTTCATCGCCTTACATCGTCGCGAGAGTCGCGCCCCAAGTGAATCCGCCGCCGACGCCTTGCATCAGCACGCGGTGACCCGTTCGGATTTTCCCGGCACGCACGAACTCGTCCAGCGCCAGCGGCACGGACGCGGCCGAGGTGTTGCCGTGGTGATCGACCGTCACCACCAGGCGCTCTCTCGGCAGTCCGAGCTTCTTTGCCGTGGCCTCGAGGATGCGCACGTTCGCCTGGTGCGGAATCAGCCAGTCGACGTCTTCCAGGCGCATGCCGGCGGCGGCGACCGTCTCGCGCGCCACCTCGTCGAGCACCTTGACCGCGAACTTGAAGACCGGGCTGCCCTGCATCTGCAGAAAGGGCGAACCGAGGATGCGCCCGCCGCTGACGTTCCCCGGCACGCAGAGGATGCCGGCATAGCTGCCGTCGGCATGGAGCACCGACGCATGCAGTCCCGGCTTCGCGTCTGCTGCGAGCACCACCGCGCCCGCGCCGTCGCCGAACAGCACGCAGGTGCCGCGGTCGTTCCAGTCGAGGATACGCGAGAACACCTCGGTGCCTACCACCAGCGCACGCCGGTGCGTTCCCGCGCGGATGAAATTGTCCGCAGTCGCGAGCGCATAGACGAATCCACTGCAAACCGCCTGCAGGTCGAACGCCGCACTATTGTGCACGCCCAGCTTGGCCTGCAGCAGGCAGGCGGTGCTGGGAAAGACGTAGTCCGGCGTGGAGGTGGCGACGATGATCAGGTCGATGTCTCCCGCCTTCACGCCCGCCGCCGCCAGCGCGGCGCGGCTCGCCTCGAGCGCGAGGTCGCTGGAGGCCTGCGATTCGTCCGCGATGTGCCGCTGCGCGATGCCGGTGCGCTCGCGGATCCACGCGTCGCTGGTGTCCAGGCGGGCGGCGAACTCCGCGTTGGTCACCACGCGCGGCGGCAGGTAGCTGCCGGTGCCGACGATGCGCGAATAAATCATTGCGCGGCGGCTTCCCTGTCCTCGGCCGCGGGCTGCGCCTGCCCCATGCGCTGGGTGATGCGCTGGATCACGTCGTTGCGCACCTCCTCAGTGGCGCGCTCCAGCGCCTTGCCAAAGGCGTACGCATCCGCCGAGCCGTGACTCTTGATCACGATGCCGCGCAGGCCCAGCAGGCTCGCGCCGTTGTAGCGACCCGGATCCATCCGCTTGCGCAGTGCCCTGAGCACCGGCATCGCGGCCAGCGCCGACAGCCTGCGCCACGGATTGCGCGTGAACTCCTCGCGCATGAAGCCGGTGATCATCTTGGCCACGCCTTCGGAGGCCTTGAGCACGGAGTTGCCGACGAAGCCGTCGCAGACCACCACGTCCGTCGTGCCCTTGAAGATGTCATCGCCCTCGACATTGCCATGGAAGTTCAGTCCGCTGTCGCGCAGCAGGTCGGCCGCGCGCTTCACGGTTTCATTGCCCTTGATGTCCTCGACGCCGATATTGAGCAGTCCGACCGACGGCCGTTCCTTGTGCTCGACGGCCGCCACCAGCATCGCCCCCATGACGCCGAACTGCATGAGCTGCTCAGGGGTGCAGTCGACATTGGCGCCCAAGTCGAGCACATAGGTCCATCCCCCATGCATGTTGGGCAGCACCGTGGCGATCGCCGGCCGGTCGATCCCGGGCAGCGTCTTGAGGACGTAGCGCGAGGTTGCCATCAGCGCGCCCGTGTTGCCGGCGCTCACGCAGGCGTGCGCTTCGCCCGACTTCACCAGGTTCACCGCGACCCGCATGGACGAGTCCTTCTTGTAGCGCAGCGCCTGCGCCGGCGGCTCGTCCATGCTGACGACCTCGGCCGCGTGCCGCACGCGCAGGCGCGCGCCATGCAAGGGTCCCTGCGACGCCAGTTGAGCCTCCAGCGCCTCGCGTTGCCCGACCAGCACGACGGCGACGGCCGCATCCCGGCGCAACAACGCCAGCGCGGCAGGGACCGTTACCCGGGGGCCGTGATCGCCCCCCATGCAGTCAATTGCGACCGTGATGTCCATCGAGCCAGCCGCGAGCATGCCGCGGCCGCAAGATGAGGATGCGGGCGGGAGACTTACTCGCCTTTCGCCTTCGCGACCTTCTTGCCGCGGTAGTAGCCGGTCGGGCTGACGTGGTGGCGCAGATGCGCCTCGCCCGTGGTGGGCTCGATCGCCAGCGGCGGATTGCTCAGGAAATCGTGCGCCCGATGCATGCCGCGCCGCGAAGGCGATTTCTTGTTTTGTTGCACTGCCATGGTGAAACTCCTCTCAAGTTCATCTGTCGCCACGCAACTTGCCGCGCAGCCCCGCAAACGGCATTTGCCGTGCCTGTGGCGCGCGCTGGGCGCGCGCCATGCATACCTCATGCCTCGGCGCGTAGGGCAAGGCGAGCAGCAGCTCGTCCTCGACCAGATCGCGCAGCGACATTTCCTTCGTCGCGACGATGCTGTCCGGCCCTTCGGCCGACATCGGCTCCGCATCGACTTCGGCCTGCGTGGACGCCAGCCGCAGCGTCGACGCCACGTTGGCCGCGAACTCCAGCGCGCCCAGACAGCGCCTGCACGTCAGCTGCAGCGTACCCCAGGCGCGCAAGGCGAGTTGCGGTCGCCCATGCGCGCTGGTGCCTCCGCGCACCTCGTACTCAATCGTTCCCGAATCGTCGTGCAACAGGTCGCGCAATCGGGGAAATACGCGCACCGGCCAAGCCCC
>DASTHP010000221.1:0-13510 GCA_035718125.1 Burkholderiales bacterium
GGGCGACTCGCTCTACGTCTTCGCCATCGACAAGGTGCTGCGCTACGACGGCATCGAGAAGAACCCGGCCGTGCAGCCGGTGGACATGACCGGCGCCTTCAACTTGCCCCCCGAGCAGCATCACAACTGGAAGTACGTCGCGTTCGGCCCGGACGGCAAGCTCTACGTGCCCTTCGGCGCGCCCTGCAACATCTGCGAGCCGCCGACGAAGGAGTACGCGCAGATCCGCCGCTACAACGCGGACGGCTCCGGCATGGAGGTGATCGCCACCGGCGTGCGCAACACGCAGGGCTTCACCTGGCATCCGAAGACCGGCGAGCTCTGGTTCACCGACCACGGCCGCGACTGGATGGGCGACAAGGGCCCCGAGGACGAGCTCAACCGCATGACCAAGACCGGGCTCAACTTCGGCTACCCGTACTGCCATGCCAAGGGCGTGCTCGACGCCGACTTCAAGAAGGCCGACGGCTGCAAGGGCGTGACGCTGCCCGTCACCAACCTGGGGCCGCACGCCGCGGCGATGGGCGTGATCTTCTACACCGGCAGCATGTTCCCGAAGGAGTACCAGAACACGATGCTCATCGCGCGCAAGGGCTCGTGGAACCGCACCGTGAAGCTCGGCTTCGATGTGGTGAACGTGCGGCCGTCGAAGGATGGCAAGTCGGCCAAGGTGACGCCGTTCATGACCGGCTTCCTCGAGGATGCGAAGGCCGCCAAGTTCTGGGGCCGGCCGGCGTACCTGCTGCAGATGCCCGATGGCGCGGTGCTGGTCTCGGATGAGCAGCTGGGTGCGATCTACCGGATCAGCTACAAGAAGAAATAGTGCGCGTGCGCATCGCGGGGCGGTGGGCCTGGCTCACCGCCCTTTTTATTTGCCCCGTGCTGGCGCAGCCGCTGCCCGAGCGGCTGAAACTGTGCAACGCCTGCCACGGCGAGAACGGCAACTCGGCGATCCCGGGCACGCCCTCGCTCGCCGGGCAGCCGGCGCTGTTCGTGGAGAACCAGCTGGTGCTGATCCGCGAAGGCGTGCGCAAGGTGCTGCCCGTGATGGAAGACGCGGTGCGCGGCGTGAAGGATGCGGAGATCCGCGAGATCGCGCGCTACTACGCCGCGCAGAAGCCCGTTGCGGCGCAGGGCAGGCCGGAGCCCGCGCTCATGAAGCAGGGCGCCGCGCTTGCGCGCAAGCTGCATTGCGCGAGCTGCCACCAGGCGGATTACCGCGGGCGTGAGCAGATGCCGCGGCTCGCCGCGCAGCGCGAGGAATACCTGGAGTCGGCGATGAACGCCTATCGCCACTACACGCGCACCGGCGGCGACACCCTGATGGCGGCGGCGCTCTACGGCACCACCGGCGCCGACATCAAGGCGCTCGCGCACTACCTCGCGCGGCAGAAGCCTTAGGGCTGGCCTGCCCGTAGCCCGGCGGCGCCTTCCCGAGCGTCGCGAGAAGAATCGGGGTCAGACCCAGGTTTTCCCGCCTTTGGGTCTGACCCCGATTCTTCTATTCGTTGTAGAGTCGCGGTGCCAAAGTCACGGAACGAGGAGACGGCGATGAAGATGTCCAATCGACTTGCCGCGGAATTCATCGGCACCTTCTGGCTCGTCCTGGGTGGTTGCGGCAGCGCCGTGCTGGCCGCCGCGTTTCCCGGGGTCGGAATCGGGTTGCTGGGCGTCTCGTTCGCCTTCGGCTTGACGGTGCTGACGATGGCGTACGCGATCGGGCACATCTCGGGTTGCCACCTCAATCCGGCCGTGTCGGTCGGGTTGGCGGTCGGAGGCCGCTTCAAGGCCTCGGAACTGATGCCGTACATCGTCGCGCAGGTCCTGGGCGCGATCGTGGCGGCGGGTCTGCTGTACTTCATCGCCAGCGGAAAGGCCGGATTCGATGTCGCGAGTGGCCTCGCGTCGAACGGTTACGCGGCGCATTCACCCGGCCAGTACTCCGCCGCGGCCGCCTTCGTCACCGAGGTGGTCATGACATTCATGTTCCTGGTGGTCATCCTTGGCGCGACGGACAAGCGCGTGCCGGCCGGGTTCGCGCCGATCGCCATCGGCTTGGCTTTGACGCTGATTCATCTCATCAGCATTCCCGTCACCAATACGTCGGTGAATCCGGCGCGCAGCACGGGCCCCGCGGTTTTCGTGGGTGACTGGGCGTTGGCCCAGCTCTGGATGTTCTGGGTGGCGCCGCTGATTGGCGCAGCCCTCGCCGGCGTCGCGTATCGTTGGCTGGGCGGCGAGAAGAACAATTGACTCGCGCCGGGCCTCATAGCACCCGTTCGTTCTAGGACCCGGCGGCGGCGCTTCCGCGTCTGGCCGAGGCGCGCGACTCGCCG
This sequence comes from Burkholderiales bacterium, assembly GCA_035718125.1. GTDB lineage: Bacteria > Pseudomonadota > Gammaproteobacteria > Burkholderiales > SG8-39 > JAABQT01. The sequence goes on from DASTHP010000221.1 coordinate 2,337, forward strand.
GCGGGCGCTGCGGGCGTTTCGCACGCTCCCGCGCGCGATGCAGATCGGCATCGGCGTGCTCGCCGTCCTGGCGCTCTGGCTCGCCGCCAACGGGGTCGTCCAGGTCGCGCGCAAGCCGACCGAGCTCTTCTTCCCCGTCAGCGGCGTGCTCTACAAGACGCCGGCGGAGACCTGGTCGTCGTATGCGCCGATCTTCCGGGCGCACGCGACGAGCACGATCACGCCCGAGTTCCTCGCCGCGCTGGCGCAGGTCGAGGCCACCGGCAATCCGGTCGCCCGCACGTACTGGCGCTGGCGGGCGACGCCGGACCCGTTCGAGGTCTACCGGCCAGCTTCGAGCGCAGTCGGCATGTACCAGATCACCGACGACACCTTTGCCGAGGCGAGCCGCTACTGCATCCACGATCACGTGGTCGTCGCGGACGGGCCATGGCACGACCTGCGATCGTGCTGGTTCAACGCCCTCTACTTCCGCATCGTGCCGAGCCACGCGGCCGAGCTGACTTCGGCGTACCTGGACGTCAAGGTCGCGCGCATCCTCCAGCGCCAGCGCATCGGCGCGGCGACGCCGCAGCAGAAGCAGGACCTTGCCGCGGTGATCCACCTGTGCGGCGCGGGCGCCGGCGAGGCGTATGCACGGCGCGGCTTGCGCCTGGCCGACGGCCAGCGCTGCGGCGACCACGAGGTCCGCGCTTACCTCGACCGCCTCAACGCCGCGAAGCGCGTCTTTGCGCGGCTGGCGGCCGGCAGCTGATCCGCGTACCGTATTGGGGGGTGGCGGCATGCCGTCCAACGCGGCCGCGCGATTGGCGCGCTGGCCGCAGTCCGGAACTCCACCGCGCGGAGGGGAAGATGCGCACATACGTTGTGCTGGTGATCGCCTCGGTTTGGGGCGCGATGTCGTTCACTTCGTTGACGCGCGCCCAAGGCACCTCGGCGGGCGGCAGCGTGGCGGCGGAACTCTCCGGCCGCTGGGTGTCAACGGATCACGTGACGTTCACGAACCCGTCTCGCGCTGGATCTGCGTTCTTCCTCGATATCGTGATCGCAAAGGACGGCACGTTTCAGGGTGTGTGGGACGCCTATACGTGCTTCTCGTATCCGGGCGCGTACTCGACGATGATCATCTCCTGCAGCCGGGCCAAGAAGCCGGCGAAAGTTCGCGGGAAGTTCAACCTGACCGCCGGAAACGGGGAAATCGAACTCGAGCAGCTCGGGCGTTCATCCTTCAAGCACATGCTTGGGCCCAAGCTCAATGTCGAACTGCCCAAGGACTGGCTGAAGCAAGGCGACCCTGTGCTGTACACGAGCCAACTCCTGCACAAGCCCAAGTAGTAGCCGCTTGGCTGCAACCGCGGCGCTGGGGAAGGCGCCGCCGCCGAGCTTCGCGCCGGCACTTCCGCGTTAGGCGGCCTTCGCCTTCGCCGGGCCGGCCTTGGAGATCAGTTCGCGCAGCACGTAGGGGAGGATGCCGCCGTGTTTGTAGTAGTCGACCTCGATCGCGGTGTCGATGCGCGACTTCACCCTCAGCTCGTGCCGCGTGCCGTCCGCTTTCCGGATGACGAGCGTCAGCTCCTGCTGCGGCCGGATGTCCTCCAGCCCCAGCACGTCGATGATCTCGTCGCCCTTGAGGCCCAGCGACGGCGCCGAGTCATTGCCGATGAACTGCAGCGGCAGCACGCCCATGCCCACGAGGTTGGAGCGGTGGATGCGCTCGAAGCTGCGCGCGATGACCGCCTTGACGCCGAGGAGCTGCGTGCCCTTGGCCGCCCAGTCGCGCGATGAGCCGGTGCCGTACTCTTCGCCGCCGAACACCACGGTGGGCGTGCGCTCGGCGAGGTAGCGCATGGCGGCGTCGTAGATCGGCAGCTCCTGGCCCTTGTAGAGCGTGAGGCCGCCTTCCTTGCCGCCGAGCATCAGGTTCTTGATGCGCACGTTGGCGAACGTGCCGCGCATCATCACCTCGTGGTTGCCGCGGCGCGCGCCGTAGGAGTTGAAGTCGGCCACCGCCACGTCATGCTCCTGCAGGTAGAGGCCGGCGGGGGAGGTGGGCTTGATCGAACCCGCGGGCGAGATGTGGTCGGTGGTGACGGAGTCGCCGAAGATGCCGAGGATGCGCGCGCCCGCGATGTTGCCCGTGCTGCCGGGCTGCATCGAGAAATCCTGGAAGAAGGGCGGCTCGGCGATGTAGGTGGACTTGGGCCAGCTGTACACCTGCCCGCTGGGCGCGGCGATCTTCTTCCACATCGGGTTGGCTTCGGCGAGGTTGCTGTACAGGCGCTTGAAGGTCGGCGCGTCCATCGCCAGCTTCATCAGCGACTTCACCTCGTCGGCGCTCGGCCAGATGTGGCCGATGTAGACGTCCTGTCCGTCCTTCGACTTGCCCAGCGGCTCGGTGCGCAGGTCCTTCAGCATCGTGCCGGCGATGGCGTAGGCCACCACCAGCGGCGGGCTGGCGAGGAAGTTGGCGCGGATGTTGGCGTGGATGCGCGCCTCGAAATTGCGATTGCCCGAGAGCACCGCCGCGCACACCAGGTCGTTCTTGACGATGGCTTCCTCGATCGGCTGCGCGAGCGGACCGGCGTTGCCGATGCAGGTGGTGCAGCCGTAGGCGGCGACGTTGAAGCCGAGCTTCTCCAGGTAGGGCAGCAGGCCCGCCTTGGTGAGGTACTCGGTGACGACGCGCGATCCCGGCGCGAGCGAGGTCTTGATGTGCGGCTTCACCGTGAGGCCGAGCTCGACCGCCTTCTTGGCCAGCAGCCCCGCAGCGAGCAGCACGCCGGGATTGGAGGTGTTGGTGCAGGAGGTGATCGCGGCGATCAGCACGTCGCCATGGCGCACCTCCGTGCCGTCGAACGCCTTGTGGATCTTCGTCAGCTCCTCGGGCTTCTTCGCGAAGCCGCTCTCGGCCACCGGCTTGGAGAACAGCGACGTGAAGGTCGCCTTCACCTTGTCGAGGTTGATGCGGTCCTGCGGGCGCTTCGGGCCGGCGAGCGAGGGCATCACCGTGGAGAGATCGAGCTCCAGCGTCTGGCTGTAGTCGATGTCACCCGCCTTGGGCACGCCGAACATCCCTTGCGCCTTGAAGTACGCGGCGAAGGCCTCGATCTCGGCGTCCGTGCGCCCGGTGCCCCTGAAGTACTCGAGCGTCTTGTCGTCCACCGGGAAGAAGCCCATGGTGGCGCCGTATTCGGGCGCCATGTTGCCGATGGTCGCGCGGTCGGTCACGCCGAGGGACGCGGTGCCTTCGCCGAAGAACTCCACGAACTTGCCGACGACCTTGGCCTTCCTCAACATCTCCGTGACGGTGAGCACGAGGTCGGTGGCGGTGCAGGCCGGGTGCAGCCTGCCCTTCAAATTCACGCCCACCACGTCCGGGGTGAGGAAGTACACCGGCTGGCCGAGCATGCCGGCTTCGGCCTCGATGCCGCCCACGCCCCAGCCCACCACGCCGATGCCATTGATCATGGTGGTGTGGCTGTCAGTGCCCACCAGCGTGTCCGGGTAGTAGACGCCGTCTTTCGACTTGTGCACGCCGCGCGCCAGGTATTCCAGGTTCACCTGGTGCACGATGCCGATCCCCGGCGGCACCACCTTGAAGGTGTCGAAGGCCTGCATGCCCCACTTCATGAACTGGTAACGCTCCACGTTCCTGCGGAACTCCAGCTTCATGTTGAGGTCGAGCGCGCTCTTGGTGCCGTAGTGGTCGATCTGCACCGAGTGGTCCACCACCAGGTCCACCGGCACCAGCGGCTCGATGAGCTTGGGGTTCTTGCCCATCTTCTGTGCCACGCCGCGCATGGCCGCGAGGTCGCACAGCAGCGGCACGCCGGTGAAGTCCTGCAGGACGATCCTCGCGAGCACGAACGGGATCTCCTCGGTGCGCGTGGCGTCCGGCTGCCAGCCGGCGAGCTGCTTCACGTGCTCCTCGGTGACTTTCTTGCCGTCGCAGTTGCGCAGAACCGATTCCAACACGATGCGGATGGAGACCGGCAGCCGCTCGATCTTCAGGCCGAGCGCCTTGCCCAGGCGCGGCAGGGAGTAGAACTTGCCGCCCTTGAGCGGCTGCAGGGTGTCGTGCAGGTTATGCATGGTCGTCGTTTCCTGTTGAAGTCTTACTTGGGTCGAATCTGGACGTCGTAGGTGAGGCCCTGGTCGTCCAGGCAGGTGCCGCCGCCGGCGCTGGCGCCGGCCCCGAGGCCCCTGAAGTCGCAGCGCAGGCCGCTGCCGTCCGCGGCGCGCAACAGCGCCTTGGCCTCGCCGCCGCCGACCTGGTCCACCGACACGGTGGTGCCTACGCCGCGGCCATAGCTGCCGAACATGCCGCCGAAGGAAATGCCGGTCACGGGGGGCGGACGCGTTACCACCCAGGTGCCCTTGTAGGTGCGCTCGCCGATGGCGATGGTCACCTCCGCCTCGTCGCCACCGGTGGACAGCGCCTCTCCGAAATACTGCTGGCCGCTCGTGCGCGGCATCAAGGTGAGCGAGTAATTGGTCGCGCAGCCCGCGAGCAGGGCGGAGAGCACGATCGCAGCCAGGCGCGCGCGGGAAAGGATCGGCGGCTCCCTAGACAACCATCAGGTCCACGAACTCGTTCACCGGCGTGCTTTCCAGGCGCGGCGCGTCCAGGCACAGCTCGAGAATTGCCTTCTGCTGCGCCGGCGCGAAGCGGCGCGCGAGGTTGGTCTTGAACTTTTCCACCAGCACCGGCATGCCTTCCTTGCGCCGGCGCTTGTGGCCGATCGGGTATTCGCAAACCACTTCCTTCAGCTTCGTGCCGTCCTTGAATTCCACCGTGAGCGCGTTCGCGATCGAGCGTTTCTTCGGATCGTGGTAGTCCTTCGTGAAGCGCTTGTCCTCCTTGCAGACGATCTTGGCGCGCAGGGCGTCGATACGCGGGTCCTGCGCCACGCCGTCCTCGTAGTCGGCGGCGGTGAGCCGCCCGAAGAGGAGCGGTACGGCGACCATGTACTGGATGCAGTGGTCGCGGTCGGCCGGGTTGTTGAGCGGCCCCTTCTTGTCGATGATGCGGATCGCCGCCTCGTGCGTGCGGATGGTGATCTTCCTGATTTCCTTGATGCGGTCCTTCACCATCGGGTGCAGCTGCATGGCGCATTCCACCGCGGTCTGCGAGTGGAACTCGGCGGGGAAGGAGATCTTGAACAGCACGTTCTCCATCACGTAGCTGCCGAACGGGCGCTGGAACCTGAATTCCTTGCCCTTGAACAGCACGTCGTAGAAGCCCCAGGTCTTCGCGGTGAGCACCGAGGGATAGCCCATCTCACCTGCCTTGGAGATGAGCGCGAGGCGCACCGCGCGCGAGGTCGCGTCGCCCGCAGCCCAGCTCTTGCGCGAGCCCGTGTTGGGCGCGTGGCGGTAGGTGCGCAAGGATTGGCCATCCACCCAGGCCTGCGACACCGCGTTCACCACCTGGTCGTGGGTGCAGCCGAGCATGTTCGCCACCACCGCGGTGGAGGCCACTTTCACCAGCACCACGTGGTCGAGCCCCACCTTGTTGAAGGAGTTCTCCAGTGCGAGTACGCCCTGGATCTCGTGCGCCTTGATCATGGCGGTGAGCACGTCCTTCACCTTCAACGGCTGGCCGCGGCGCGCGAGCCAGTCCGCGGTGGCCAGGATGCCGCCCAGGTTGTCCGAAGGGTGGCCCCACTCGGCCGCTAGCCAGGTGTCGTTGAAATCGAGCCAGCGGATCATCGCGCCGATGTTGAACGCCGCCTGCACCGGGTCGAGCTGGTACCGGGTGCCCGGCACCCTGGCGCCGCGCGGCGTCACCGTCTCCGGATCCACCGGGCCGAGGAGCTTGGTGCAGGCGGGATACTCGAGCGCCTCGAAGCCGCAGCCCAGTGTGTCCATCAGGCAGTAGCGCGCGGTGTCGTAGGCCTCCGCGCTCCTTACGGTGTACCTGGTGGCGTAGTCCGCGATGAGCTTGAGGACTTTGTCGGGCTTCGGGCGGACGTTGGAGATATGGGCAGACACTATTGGTTCTCTTCTTTCTCGGTGAGCGGCTTGAAGGTGTACTCGGCGCCGCCGGCGGTGGGTGCCTTGCGCGGGGGCGGCGGCGCGACGCGTGCGGGATCCTTGTCCCACCAGGCGGCGCGACCCTTCTTCTGCGACTCGATCTCCTCGGGATGCTGCGCGAGGTACTCGCGCATGAACTTCGTCAGATCCGACTCGTAATCACTCATGGCCTGTCCTTGAGCGGTACCCACTTGAGGTTCTCCGGGCCGGTGTAGTTGGCGCTCGGGCGGATGATCTTGCCGTCGATGCGCTGCTCGATGACGTGCGCCGACCAGCCGCTGGTGCGCGAAATGACGAACAGCGGCGTGAACATCAGCGTCGGCACGCCCATCATGTGGTAGCTGGTCGCGCTGTACCAGTCCAGGTTGGGGAACATCTTCTTCTCGCGCCACATGACCTGCTCGAGGCGCTCGGAGATGCCGAACAGCTTCATGTTGCCCGCGTCCTTCGACAGGCGCCGCGCCACCTCCTTGATCACCTGGTTGCGCGGGTCGGCGATGGTGTACACCGGATGGCCGAAGCCGATGATGATCTGCTTCTCGCCGATGCGCCGCACCACGTCGGCTTCCGCCGCGTCCGGGGTGTCGTAGCGGCCGATGACGTCGAAGGCGAACTCGTTGGCGCCGCCGTGCTTGGGGCCCTTGAGCGCGCCGATGCCGCCGGTGATCGCGGAATACATGTCGGAGCCGGTGCCGGCGATCACCCGGCAGGTGAAGGTGCTGGCGTTGAACTCGTGCTCGGCGTACAGGTTGAGCGAGGTATGCATCGCGTGCACCCAAAGCGCCGAGGGCTCGCGCCCGTGCAGCAGGTGCAGGAAATGGCCGCCGATCGAATCGTCGTCGGTCTCCACCTCGATGCGCCGGCCCGAATGCGAGTAGTGGTGCCAGTACAGCAGCATCGAGCCGAAGCTGGCCATCAGCCGGTCGGCGATGTCGCGCGCCTCGGAAAGCTTGTGGTCCTGGCCTTCGGGCAAGACCGTGCCGAGGGCGGAGCAGGCGGTGCGCATGACGTCCATCGGATGCGCGCTCGCCGGGATGCGCTCCAGCACGCCCTTCACCGCGGCGGGTATGCCGCGCAGGCCCTTGAGCTTCTTCTTGTAGGCGGCGAGCTCGGCGGCGTTCGGCAGCTTGCCGTGGACCAGCAGGTAGGCGATCTCCTCGAATTCCGCGGCATCCGCGAGCTCCAGGATGTCGTAGCCGCGATAGTGCAGGTCGTTGCCGGTGCGGCCCACCGTGCACAGCGCGGTATTGCCCGCCGCGACGCCGGAGAGGGCGACCGATTTCTTGGGCTTGGGAGCCGCGCTACTTGCGGGCAAAGAGCTCATCGAGTTTCCTCTCGTAGGCGTGGTAATCGAGGAAGTCATACAGCTCGTCGCGCGTCTGCATGCTCGCGACGACGTCCTTCTGCGTACCCTTGCGGCGCACCGCCTCGTAGACGGCGAGCGCGGCCTTGTTCATGGCGCGGAACGCCGAGAGCGGATACAGCGCGATGGCGACGCCGGCGGAGCGCAGCTCTTCCAGGGTGAACAACGGCGTCTTGCCGAACTCGGTGATGTTGGCGAGCACCGGCACCTTCGCCGTCTCCACGAAGCGGCGGTACTGCGCGAGCTCGGTGACCGCCTCGGGGAAGATCATGTCCGCGCCGGCTTCCGCGTACTTCGCCGCGCGCTCGAGCGCCGCCTCGAGCCCTTCGCCGGCGAGCCCGTCGGTGCGCGCCATCACCACGAAGGAGGGATCGGTGCGCGCATCCACTGCCGACTTGATGCGGTCGCACATCTCCTGCGTGGAAACGAGCTCCTTGCCGGGCCGGTGCCCGCAGCGCTTGGCGCCGACCTGGTCCTCGATATGGGTGGCAGCCGCACCGGCCTTGATGAGCGAGCGCACGGTGCGCCCCACGTTGAAGGCGCTCGCGCCGAAGCCGGTGTCCGCATCCACCAGCAGCGGCAGGTCGCAGACATCGGTGATGCGGCGCACGTCGATCAGGACGTCGTCGAGGTTGGAGATGCCCAGATCGGGCATGCCGAGCGATCCCGCGGCCACGCCGCCGCCCGAAAGGTAGATCGCCTGGTAGCCGGTGCGCTTCGCGAGCAGCGCGTGATAGGCGACGATGGCGCCGATCACCTGCAGCGGCTTTTCCGCCGCCAATGCCTGCCTGAATCGCGTTCCCGGTGTCATGCGCCGAGCAGGTGCTTCACGCCCTCGCGCTCTTCGTGCAGTTCCTTGAGCGTCGCGTCCATGCGCTTGCGGCTGAACTCCGAGACGTCGATGCCTTTGACGATCTGGAACTGGCCGCCCTTGCAGGTCACGGGGTAGCCGTAGAGCACGCCTTCGGCGATGCCGTAGCTGCCGTCGGCGGGGATCCCCATGCTCACCCAGTCGCCTTCGGCGGTGCCCAGCACCCAGCTGCGCACGTGGTCGATCGCGGCGTTGGCGGCGCTCGCGGCGGAGGAGAGGCCGCGTGCCTCGATGATCGCGGCGCCGCGCTTCTGCACGGTGGGGATGAAGGTGCCTTCGAGCCAGGACTGGTCGTTGATCATCGGCCAGACCTTCTTGCCCTCGCACTCGGCCTGGAACACGTCGGGGTATTGCGTCGCCGAGTGATTGCCCCACACGGTCACCTTCTTCACCGCAGCGTTGGACTTGCCGATCTTCTGCGCGATCTGCGAGGTGGCGCGGTTGTGGTCCAGTCGCATCATCGCGGTGAACTGCGTGGGCTTCAGGCTCTTCGCATTCTTCATGGCGATCAGGCAGTTGGTGTTGGCCGGGTTGCCGACCACCAGCACCTTGACGTCGCGCTTGGCGACGCGGTCGAGCGCCTGGCCCTGCGGCGCGAAGATCTTGCCGTTCGCCTCGAGCAGGTCCTTGCGTTCCATGCCCGGGCCGCGCGGGCGCGCGCCCACCAGCAGCGCCACGTCGGCATCCTTGAAGGCCACCATCGGGTCTGAGGCCGGCGCCATGCCATGCAACAGCGGAAAGGCGCAGTCGTCCAGTTCCATCATCACGCCCTTGAGCGCCTTCTGCGCCTTCTCGTCGGGAATCTCCAGCAGCTGCAGGATCACCGGCTGGTCCTTGCCGAGCATGTCGCCGGCGGCGATGCGAAACAGCAGTGAATAGCCGATCTGGCCGGCAGCGCCGGTGACGGCGACGCGGACGGGCGCTTTGGACATGGGCGGGAGCTCCGGGTGCGAGGCTTGGAAAGGGCTGCAATTCTACCGCAGCGGTCCCGCGTCGCGCGTTCGAAACGCAGTGCACAAAGAGAACTCAATCAATGCGCTACGGCGCTATAATGAATATTGATTGGTCCAAGCGCCCGCAGCCCAAGAACCTCGCGACATGGCGAACGCAACAATAAGAAAGCCACGGCCCAAATACCTCAGTCTCACGGCGCTCCTGTTCGAAATCCGCCTGCCGTTGCCCGGATGGGTATCGATCCTGCACCGGGTGAGCGGGCTGCTGCTGTTTCTCGCGGTGCTGTGGCTGTTGTTCATGCTGGACCGCAGCCTCGCCTCGGAGGCCGGCTTCGAATCCGTGCGCCGCTACATGGGCCTGCCGCTCGTCAAGCTCTCGCTCCTCGCCCTGATCTGGGCCTACTGCCACCATTTCTGCGCCGGCATCCGCTTCCTGTTCCTCGACCTGGACAGGGGCGTGGACAAGGCGACCGCGCGCCTCACCAGCATCGCGGTATTCGTCGTGAGCCTCGCGTTGACCGCCTGGCTGGGATACAAGCTGTGGTAGGGCGCATCGTCACCGGTGCCCATTACGGCCTGCGCGACTGGCTCGCGCAGCGCATCACCGCGGCGGTCATGGCGGTGTACTCGGTGATCCTGCTGGTGGTCCTGGTCGGAGCGCCGCCCTACAACTACACGGTGTGGCGCGACCTGTTCGCACAAGGGTGGATGCGCGTGGCGACCTTGCTGTTCGCCGCAAGCCTTGCCTGGCACGCCTGGGTCGGCGTGCGCGACATCCTGATGGATTACGTGAAACCGGTGGGAGTGCGGCTGACGCTGCAGGTTCTCGTGCTGCTCACGCTGGCCGGCTACATGGGCTGGACGATCCAGATCCTCTGGCGATGAGCGCCCTCCCGGTCCGCAGGTTCGACGCGCTCGTCGTGGGAGCGGGCGGCTCGGGCATGCGCGCGGCGCTGGAGCTCTCGCGCGCGAATCTCAAGGTCGCGGTACTCACCAAGGTGTTCCCCACGCGCTCGCACACGGTGGCCGCGCAAGGCGGAATCGCCGCGCCGCTCGCCAATTCGACCGAGGACAACTGGCACTGGCACATGTACGACACCGTCAAGGGCTCCGACTACCTCGGGGACCAGGACGCGATCGAGTACATGTGCCGGCGTGCCAACGAGGTGGTGGTCGAGCTCGAGCACATGGGCATGCCCTTCGATCGCCTCGAGAACGGCAAGATCTACCAGCGCCCCTTTGGCGGACATACGCAGGACTATGGCAGCGCCAAGATGGCGATGCGCGCCTGCGCCGCCGCCGACCGCACCGGGCACGCCATGCTGCACACGCTGTATCAGCAGAACGTGCGCGCCAATACGCAGTTCTTCGTGGAATGGATGGCGCTCGACCTGATCCGCGACCCGCAGGACGGCGCGGTGATCGGCGTCACGGCGCTCGAGATGGAGACGGGCGAAGTCAGCATCTTCCAGGCCAAGGCGACGCTGTTCGCGACCGGCGGCGCCGGGCGCATCTACGCGGCGAGCACCAACGCGTTCATCAACACCGGGGACGGGCTCGGCATGGCGGCGCGCGCCGGCATCCCGCTGCAGGACATGGAGTTCTACCAGTTCCACCCTACCGGCGTGCATGGGGCCGGCGTGCTGATCACCGAAGGCGTGCGCGGTGAGGGCGGCTACCTGCTCAACAAGGACGGCGAGCGCTTCATGGAGCGCTACGCGCCCAACGCCAAGGACCTCGCCAGCCGCGACGTGGTGTCGCGCGCCATGACCACCGAAATCAAGGAAGGGCGCGGCTGCGGCCCCGACGCCGACCACGTCATGCTCAAGCTCGATCACCTCGGCGCCGAGGTGATCAACCAGCGCCTGCCGGGCATCCGCGAGATCGCCATCAAGTTCGCCAACGCCGACCCGATCCGCGAGCCGATCCCGGTGGTGCCCACGGTGCATTA
>DASTHP010000222.1:0-6496 GCA_035718125.1 Burkholderiales bacterium
GTCGAACTGCCTGTCGGTCGAGCCGCTGGAGACCGAGTTCGGCAGGAAGCGCACCATCAACCAGTCCACCTGCAACAAGGATTTCTCCTGCGTGAAGGGGTTCTGCCCGAGCTTCGTCACGGTGGAGGGCGGCCAGCTGAAAAAGGGCAAGTCCGGCGCGCGCAGCGCGGGCGACGACTTTCCCGCGCCACCCGAAGCGACGCCCGCCTCGCTCGAGCAGCCCTGCGGTGTGCTGGTGACCGGCATCGGCGGCACGGGCGTCATCACGATCGGCCAGATCCTGGGCGTAGCGGCGCACCTCGAAGGCAAGGGCGTCTCGGTGCTCGACATGTCGGGCCTCGCGCAGAAGTACGGCGCGGTGATGTCGCACGTGAAGATCGCGGCGAGCGCCGGCGAGGTGCACGTCGCCCGCCTCGGCACCGGCGACGCGCGCCTGGTCATCGGCTGCGACCTGGTGGTGACCGCGAGCGGCGATGCGCTCGACAAGATGGACGCCGGGCGCACGCGCGCCGTGGTGAATGCCACCACCTCGCCCACCGCCGCGTTCGTGAAGAACCCCGACTGGCAGCTGCCCGGCTCGAATCTGCAGCATGACATCGCGGAAGCTTGCGGCGGCCGCCACGCCGAGTTCGTGCCGGCGGCCGAGCTCGCGACCGCGCTGATGGGCGACTCCATCGCCACCAACATGTTCATGCTCGGCTACGCCTGGCAGAAGGGCTGGGTGCCGCTCGGGCGCGAGGCGATCGAGCGCTCCATCGAGCTCAACGGCGTCGCGGTGGAGTTCAACCTGAAGAGCTTCCTGTGGGGCCGTCGCGCCGCGGTGGACCTCGAGCGCGTGCGCCGCATCGCCATTCCGGCCGATGTGGTCGCGATCGGCGAGCATTTCTCGCGCAACCTCGAGGAGCTCGTCGAGCGGCGCGTGAAATTCCTCACCGGCTACCAGAGCGCGGCCTACGCCGCGCGCTACAAGGCGGTGGTGGAGCGCGTGCGCGCGGCAGAGCAAGAGCGCGTCGGCGGCACCAAGCTCGCGGAGGCGGTCGCGCGTTACTACGCCAAGCTCCTCGCCTACAAGGACGAGTACGAGGTGGCGCGCCTCTACACCGACGGCGCCTTCACGAAAAAGATCGAAGGCATGTTCGAGGGCGACTACCAGGTGAAGTTCCACCTTGCGCCGCCCCTGCTCGCCAAGCCCGACCCGCGCACGGGGGAGCCGAAGAAGATGCAGTTCGGCCCCTGGATGCGTGGCGCATTTACAGTGCTCGCGAAGCTGAAGTTCCTGCGCGGCACCGCGCTGGACCTCTTCGGCCGCACGGAGGAGCGGCGCATGGAGCGCGCGCTCATCGCGGAATACGAGAAGACCGTGGAAACTCTGCTTGCGGGCCTCGCGCGCGACAACCACACGCTGGCCGTAGAGATCGCCTCGCTGCCCGAGACGATCCGCGGATTCGGCCACATCAAGGCGAAGAGCGTGGCCGCCGCGCGCGCCAAGCAGGCGGAACTGCTCGCGCGCTACGGCAAGGCGCCAGTCAGGGCTGCTGCCTGAAAATTGGGGTCAGGGCCGCATTTCCTCTCACAAGGGAAATGCGGCCCTGACCCCAATTTTCGGGTCTGACGCCTAGGCGCGGCGCTTCATGCGCGGCGCCATCACCGCGGCGGGGATCGGCCGGCCGAAGTGGTAGCCCTGGCCCAGCGCGCAGCCGTGCTCGCGCAGGAACTGCACGTGCCGGTCGGTCTCGATGCCCTCGGCGACGACGTCGAAGTTCAGGCGGTGCGCCATGTCGATCACCATCTGCACGATCGCCGCCGAGCCCGGCTCCGAGATCGCCGCGCTCACGAACGTGCGGTCGATCTTGAGGGTCGAGAGCGGCAGGCGCGTGAGGTAGGACAGGCTCGAGTAGCCCGTCCCGAAGTCGTCGACCGAGATCCGCAACCCCGCCTCGCGCAACGCCTGCAGCTGGCGGATGGCGTCCTTGGGGTCCTCCATCAGGCTGCTTTCCGTGATCTCCAGCTCCAGCAGCGCGGGCGGCAGGCTGTGCTCGGCCAGCAGGCGCCGGATCACCTGGTCGAGGTCGCGGCGGCGGAACTGGCGCGCGGAGAGGTTGACCGCGACCGGCGCCGGCTCCAGCCCGGCGTGTGACCAGTCGCGCATCTGCCGGCAGGCCTCCGCGACCACCCAGTCGCCCACCGCCAGGATGAGGCCGCTCTCCTCCAACGCCGGGATGAATTCCAGCGGCGACACCATGCCGCGCTCCGGGTGCTGCCAGCGCAGCAACGCCTCCATGCCGATCATGTTGCCGGTTTCGAGGTCCACCTTGGGCTGGTAGTGCAGCAGGAACTCGCGCCGCTCGAGGGCCCGCCGCAGATCGGTGTTGAGCCGCAGCTTCGAGGTGGCGCGCGCGTTCATTTCGGACGTGTAGTAGCAGAACGTGTTGCGCGAGGATTCCTTGGCGCGGTACATCGCCGCATCCGCGCACTTGAGCAATGCCTCCGCGCTGTCGCCATCGCCGGGAAAGGTCGCCACGCCGATGCTGGCGGTGATGAAGGTTTCGTGCCCGCTCAGGTCGAACGACGAAGCGAAGGAATCCAGGATCTTCTGCGCGACGATCGCGGCGTCATCCGGCCGCGCCAGATCCGCGATCACCACGGCGAACTCGTCGCCGCCCAGCCGCGCCACGGTGTCGTCCCGTCGCACGCAGTCCTTCAGGCTGCGGCCCACCAGCGCCAGCAGCTCGTCGCCGACGTGGTGGCCGAGGGTGTCGTTGACCAGCTTGAAGCGGTCCAGGTCCACGAACAGCACGCCCGCGCCGCGGCCGCGGCGCTGCGACTGGGCGAGCGCCTGCTCGAGGCGCTCGTGCAGCAGGCTGCGATTGGCAAGCCCCGTGACCGTGTCGAACTGCGCCAGGCGCTCGAGCTTCTCCTCGGCGTTCTTGCGCTCGGTGATGTTGCTGCCCACGCCGCGGTAGCCCCTGAACTCGCCCGCCTCGTCGTAGACGGGCTCGCCGCTGCTCGACAGGTAGGTGCGCGAGCCGTCGGCATTGGCCCGCATCTGCTCGAAGTCGCGGAACGGCAGCCGCCCCTCGACCACCCGCCGGTGCTCCTCCCACGAACCGGACACCGGCAGGATTCCCTCGAAGTCCCAGCGCCGCTTGCCGAGGACCAGCGCCGGGTCGACGCCGGTGCGCCGCGCAAAGCCGGGCGAGACATAGGTCAGGCGCATGCCCGCGTCCTGCTCCCAATACCAGTCCGAGGAGAGCTCCGTGAGGCTGCGGAAGCGCGCCTCGCTCTGGCGCAGGGCCGCCTCGGCTTCCTTGCGCTCCGTGATATTGCGCCCGACGCCGCGGTAGCCCTTGAACTCGCCGGCCGCGTCGAAGATCGGCACGCCACTGAGCGAGAGGTAATGGCGCTTGCCATCGTCACCCACGCGCACGTACTCGAAGTCCTTGAAGGGCTTGCGCGCCTCGAGCGTGGCGCGGTGGTCGTCCCAGGTGCCGCTCAACGGCATGCGGTTGGGCTCGTCCCAGCGCCGCTTGCCGAGGAGCTTGTCGGAGGTGGTGCCCGAGCTGTGCGCGAAGCCCTTCGAATGGAAGGTCATGCGCAACTCGGCGTCCTGCTCCCAGTACCAGTCGGCCGAGAGCTCCGTCAGGCTGCGGAAGCGCGCCTCGCTCTCGCGCAGCGCGAGCTCGGCGTTCTTGCGGTCGGTGATGTCGCGGGTCACCACCTGCGCGGCCGGGCGCCCACCGTAAAGGAACGAGACGGCAGTCGCCTCCGCGCTGAACAGGCTGCCGTCCAGGCGCTGGTACTCGATCTCCGCGAGCGGCACGGTCTGCTGGGTCGCGTACAGGCGCCGCATTCTTTCGCGCACCAGCGCGCGCGATTGCGGCGCGATCAGCTCGAGCACCTCGCGGCCGAGCAGCTGCTCGGCCCGCTCGGCCCGGAACAGTCGCACGGTCGCCGGATTGACGAGCACCAGGCGCCAGTCCACGTGCACGAAGATGGCATCGGGCGCCACCTCGATCAGCTGACGGTAGCGCTGCTCGGCGCTCTCCAGCGAGGCCTGCACCTTGCGCTGCCCTTCGGCGAGCCGCAGCACGCGCGCGATCGCATCGGGCGTGAGCTTGCCCTTGTGCAGGACCTCGAAGGCGCCCTTTTCCAGCGCCGCCTCGTACAGGCCCGGCTGGACCTCCGCGGTGATGACGATGATCGGGCAGCGGACCGCGGCGCGCATGCGCTCGAGCGTGTCCAGGCCGCGGCTGTCTGCCATGTTCAGGTCGAGCAGCACCAGGTGGAACTCGCCAGCGTCGGCGGCGGCGAGCGCCGCGCCCAGGCAGTCGGCTCGCTGGACCTCGGCCGGCCCGAACGCGGCGCGCTGCACCGCGGCCTGCGCGACCATCGCGTCGATCGTGTTGTCGTCGACGACGAGGACGCGAATCGGCGCCGCGTGCTCGGGGACTTGCAGCAGAGTGCTCTCGGATGCCATCTGTTTCAGAGATATGCCAGTGACCCGCTTAGAGTCGTCTGGCCGCTCCTGCGATGCAAGTGCGCGCCGCGGGAAACAGCGCCCAAAACGGTCAGAATGGGTCATACCGCACGCAGAACGTGCGGAATTTGGCCCGGCGCCTGATCTCTAGGTCTTGAGGGTGAACGGACTGAAGTCGGTGTGGCGGTCGTAGTAGTCCTCGTGCTCGGCGCGCTTCAAGGCCGCCACGATCTTGTAGGTCACCGGCGTGAACGCCACCTCCACCAGCACTTTCGCGACGAACTGGAAGGCCATCACCTTCGGCAACTGCTCGTTGGGGATGATGCCGGTGCCGTAGAACGCCAGCGGGTAGAACAGCGTCGAGTCCACCGCCTCGCCGACGATGGTCGAGCCGATGGTGCGCGTCCACAGCCACCTGCCCGCCGTCAGGATCTTCATCTTGGCGAGGGTGTAGGAATTGACGAACTCGCCGCAGAAGTACGCGATCATCGACGCGCCGGCGATGCGCCACGTCGTGCCGAAGGCGACCTCGTAGGCTTCCTGGTTCTTCCAGAACGACGCCGGCGGCAGCGCCACCACCACCCAGGCCATGAAGGCGGCGAAGGCGAGGCCCGCGAATCCCGCCCAGATCACGCGCCGCGCGCGCGCGTAGCCGTAGACCTCGGTCAGGATGTCGCCGAACACGTACGAGATCGGAAAGAACAGCACGCCCGCGCCGAAGATCAGCGTGCCGTAGAGCGGCAGCTCGACCTGCGAGATCTTGGCCGGGCCGATCAGGTTGGCGCAGATGAGCACCGTGACGAAGGCCGCCATCACGAACTCGTAATAGCGGTACTGGCGCTTCGGCGTGGTCACGGCAGGCGGGGCGAGTACGCGCGCGCCTCGGGCTCGAGCTGGATGCGCATCGCGTCGAGCATGCGGGCCACCATGGCGTAGAACGCCGCCGTGAGCGCCAGCTCGACGAAATCCTGGTGGCCGAAGTGCTTCGAGACTTCCGCGTACACCTCGTCGGTGACGTTGGCCTGCGTCACCGCGTCGGCGAGCAGCAGTGCCGCCTTCTCGCGCGGCGTGAACTCGGGCGAGGCGCGCCAGTCGGCAAGCGCGGCGATCTGCGCCTCGCGCACGCCGGCCTTGCGCGCCATCTTCAGGTGCTGCGCCCACTCGTACTCGGAGCGCATCACCTGCGCGCCGCGCAGGATCATCAGCTCGCGCAGCTCGCGCGGGTTGCGGCTCTCGTAGCGGATGGCGCGCGCGAACTCGGTCCAGGCGGCGGTAAGCGCCGGGTGGTTGCCGAGCGCGCGGTAGAGGTTGGGCGGCTGCCCCCAGAGCTCCTCGAGGCGCTTTCTCAGGGCGGGTTCGAACTCCACATTGGGGACGCGCTGCATGGCGGCATAATAGCCGAATGATCTCCGCCGACGCCGTGCGCGACTTCCAGCTCACGCGCGCGCCGCCAGATTTTCTCGAGGATCCCTACCCGTGGTACGCGGCACTGCGCCGCCACGACCCGGTGCACGCGCTGGAGGGCGGTGGCGTGTTCCTTTCGCGCTACGAGGACGCGATCGCCGTGTACCGCAGTCCGCACGCGAGCTCTGACAAGAAAGCCGAGTTCCACCCCAAGCTCGGCGACTCGCCGCTCTACGAGCACCATACGACGAGCCTCGTGTTCAACGACCCGCCGCTGCACACGCGCGTGCGGCGCATCATCATGGGCGCCGTCAACCAGAAGGCCATCGCGCGCATGGAGCCGAATGTCGCGCGCCTGGTGGACACGCTGCTCGCGGAGATGGCGGACAAGCGCGAGGTGAACTTCATCGACGACTTCGCCGCGCAGATCCCCATCGAGGTGATCGGCAACCTGCTCGCCATCCCGCGCGCCGAGCGCGGCCCCTTGCGCGGCTGGTCGGTCGCGATCCTCTCGGGCCTCGAGCCCAAGCTCACGCCCGCGATGCTCGAGGCGGGCAACCGCGCCGTCACCGAATTCATCGACTACCTGAAGGTGCTCGTCGCCGAGCGGCGGCG
>DASTHP010000223.1:0-4421 GCA_035718125.1 Burkholderiales bacterium
TGTCGCGGCGAAACGACGACCCCACAGCGCAACCAGCGCATCTCGCGCCGAGTCGGCCTCCGCATCCGTGAGGGTTCGTTCAGTATCTTGCATAACTACCCGGAAAGCAAGGCTTTTTTTCCCGCCAGGCAGGTTCGGACCTTGGTACAAATCAAATAGGCGCACGTCCCGAACGATCCGCGGCCTTTCCGTGGCGATCGCGTCCAATAGCTGCTGTACGCCGACGTTCGCGTCCACTAGCAGCGCGATGTCGCGCGTAACGGGCGGGAAGCGGGACGGCAGGGAGACTTCGGGAAGGGGCGCCACCTGGAGGGCCGCCGCGTCGACGTCGAAACAGATAACACCCTGACTCAATTCGTATTTCCGCTGCCACTGCGGATGCAGCTCACCCAGCCAGCCAACATCCTGGCCGTCCACCCGGATCCGCGCGGACCTGCCGGGGTGAAATGCCGGGTATGCGGCAGGCTCGAAGCGCACGGCGCGGGGCGCAAAGAGCGCTTCGACGTCTGCCTTGAGGTCGTAGAAGTCCACCGGCCGCGGCTTGGCGCCCCACTGTTCCTCGAAGGCAGTCCCCGAGGCCACCGCCGCAATGCGCATCGGCTGGCGCAGGCCAGCCACCTCGAGCGGACCATCCCTGACGGATACGTCCCTCAGGAACACGCGGCCAGCCTCGAAGAGGCGGATACGCGCCAGCTTGCGCGCTGCGTTGTAACGCACGCCGGCAAGCAGACCACCCAGCAGCGTGGTGCGCATCACCGACAGGTGGCTGGCGATCGGGTTGAGCAGGCGGATCGGATTGACCTCTCCCGCCAGATCCACCTCCCACTGCGGCTCGACGAAGCTGAAAGTGATCACTTCCTGATAGTCGCGCGCCGCCACCCTTTCGCGCAGCTCGTGCAGCGAGCGCCGCGCCTCCGCGGCCGCCGCCATCGCCGCGGGCGCACGCGGCGGCAGCGCGGGGATGCGATCGAAGCCATGCACGCGCGCCACTTCTTCGATCAGGTCTTCCTCGATCTCGAGATCGAAGCGGAAAGAGGGCGGCGTCACGGTGAAGCTGCCCGACTTGCGCGAAAAGCGCAGGCCCAGGCGCTTGAAGGCCGTGCCGATCTCCTTCTCGGTCAACGCAATGCCAATGACCTTCTGCGCGCGCGCCACGCGCATGCGCACGGGCTCGCGTTTGGGCAGGCGCTTCACCAGGTCCACTGTCGGGCCCGGCACGCCGCCGCAGATCTCGAGGATCAGCTGCGTGGCGCGCTCGATCCCCTGCACGTTGTTGTCGAAGTCCACGCCGCGCTCGAAGCGGTGCGAGGCGTCGCTCGTGAAGTTGAAGCGCCGGGCGCGGCCGGCGATGGCGTCCGGGTGGAAAAAGGCCGACTCGAGGAAGAGGTTCTTCGTGCCGGTCTCCGCCTTGGTGCTCTCGCCGCCCATGATGCCCGCCAGGCCGATAGGCCCGGAATCGTCGGTGATGCACAGCACGCTGGGATCGACCTCCAATTCCTGGCCGTTCAGCAGCAGCACCTTCTCGCTCTTGTGGCCCCAGCGCACGTCGATGGCGCCGCGCAGCTTGTCGGCGTCGTAGACGTGCAGCGGCCGCCCGAGCTCGAGCATCACGTAGTTGGTGACGTCCACCAGCGCCGAGATCGAGCGCTGCCCGGCGCGCTCCAGGCGTTGGCGCATCCACGGCGGTGTGGGCGCCGCGGCATCGACATTGCGGATCACGCGCCCGGCGAAGCGTCCGCAGCCTTCCGCGTGCGTGATGCGGAACGGGTGGCGCGCCTTGCTGCGGGGCGGGACCGCCTTGACCACGGGCGCCTTGAGCGCGGCGCCGGTGAGCGCGGCAACCTCGCGCGCGATGCCCAGGATCGAGAGGCAATCGGCGCGGTTGGGCGTGAGCTTGAAGGTGAGTACCTGCTCATCGAGGTCGAGCGCCCTGCGCAGATCCTGCCCCGCCTTCGCATGCGCCGGCAGCTCGAGCAGGCCCGAGTGGTCCTCCGAAAGGCCGAGCTCCTTCGCCGAGCAGAGCATCCCCTGGCTCTCCACGCCGCGCACCATGGCCGCCTTCACCTGCAGGCCGCCGAGCTCCGTACCAATCAGCGCAAGCGGCGCCTTGAGCCCGGTGCGCGCATTCGGCGCCCCGCACACCACCTGCAGCTTCTCGCGGCCCGCGTTCACCGTGCACACCGTCAGCTTGTCGGCATTCGGGTGCCGCCCGACCGCCAGGATCTCGCCGACCACCACCCCGGTGAAGGGCGGACCCGCCGGCGCGCAGGCCTCGACTTCCAGGCCCGACATGGTCAGCAGATGCGCGAGCTTCTCCGTCTTCAGGGGCGGATTGCAGAAGCTGCGCAGCCAGTGCTCGGGGACGTTCACGCGAACTGACGCAGGAACCGCAAGTCGCCGTCGAAGAACAGGCGCAGGTCGTCGATGCCGTAGCGCAGCATCGTCAGGCGCTCGAGGCCAGAGCCAAAGGCGAAGCCGATGTAGCGCTCCGGGTCCAGGCCGAAATTGCGCACCACATTGGGATGCACCTGGCCGGCGCCCGAGAGCTCGAGCCAGCGGCCCTTCAGCGGCCCCGCGGCGAACTGCAGGTCGATTTCGGCAGAGGGCTCGGTGAACGGGAAGTACGAGGGGCGGAAGCGCACCGCGAGCGCGTCGGATTCGAAGAAGCGGCGCAGGAAGTCAGTGTAAACGCCCTTCAGGTCGGCGAAGCTGATGTCCTCGTCGATCCAAAGGCCCTCGACCTGATGGAACATCGGCGAATGCGTTGCGTCCGAATCCACGCGGTAGGTGCGGCCCGGGGCGATGACCTTGATCGGCGGCTTGTGCATGCGTGCGTAGCGCACCTGCATGGGGCTGGTGTGCGTGCGCAGCAGCAGCGGCAGGCCCTGCGCGTCCTGCAAGTCCACGTAGAACGTGTCCTGCATCGAGCGCGCCGGATGGTTCTCGGGGTTGTTGAGCGCGGTGAAGTTGTACCAGTCGGTCTCGATCTCCGGACCGTCGGCGACCTCGAAGCCGATCGAGCCGAAGATGCGCTCGATGCGCTGCCAGGTCCGCGTGATGGGGTGGAGGCCGCCGCGCCCGCTGCCGCGGCCGGGCAGCGTCACGTCGAGGGCCTCCTCGGCGAGGCGCGCCTGCAAGTGCGCACCGGCGAGCTCGCCGCGGCGCGCCTCCAGCGCCTGCTCGATGCGCTCCTTGGCGGCGTTGATGCGCGCGCCGGCACTCTTGCGCTCCTCGGGCGCGAGCGCGCCGAGGCCCTTGAGCAGCGCCGTCAGCTCGCCGCTCTTACCGAGGTAGCGCGCTTTCGCGTTCTCGAGCGACGCCGGCTCGGCGGCGCCGCGGAACTCCGCGATCGCGCGCTCGACTAGGCTGTCGACGTCTTGCATCCCCGCGCCTTCCGCAACGGGGTCAGTGGGTGAGGCTGGCCTTGACTTGGCTGGCGATCTTGGCGAACGCGGGCTTGTCGAGCACCGCCAGGTCGGCGAGCACCTTGCGGTCGATCTCGATGTTGGCGCGCTTCAGGCCCGCCATGAACGTCGAGTAGCTCATGCCGAGCTCGCGCACCGCGGCGTTGATGCGCGCGATCCACAGCGCGCGGAAAGTGCGCTTGCGGTTGCGGCGGTCGCGGTAGGCGTACTGCCCCGCCTTCATCACCGCTTCCTTGGCGACGCGGTAGACGTTGCCGCGGCGGCCGCGGAAGCCCTTGGCCTGCTTCAGGACCTTCTTGTGGCGCGCGCGCGCCGTGACCCCACGCTTGACTCTTGGCATGGCGCGCTCCTTACGACGAGTAGGGCAGCATGGCGCGCACTGCCCGTTTGTTGGTGGCGTGCACCTCGGTGGTGCCGCGCAGATGGCGCTTCCTCTTGGTGGACTTCTTGGTGAGGATGTGGCGCATGTAGGCCTGTGAGCGCTTGATGCTGCCGGACGAGCGGATCTTGAAGCGCTTGGCGGCGGACTTCTTGGACTTCACCTTGGGCACGGGACTGCTCCTTCTCTTTGAGCTTGACGCCGGGCGGCCCGCCATGCGGGCGCTTGAAGCCACGGCCATCACTTGTTGCGCTCGCGCCGACCGTCAGGTCGCCGCGGCGGGTTTCGGACTTGCTTCCTTCTTCGGCTTCGCTTCCCTTGCTTCCTTCGCCTCTTTCGCTTCCTTCGGCTTCGCCTTGGGCGGCACCCCCTTCTTCTTCGGCGCCAGCACCATCACCATCTGCCGGCCCTCGAGCTTGGGGAACTGCTCGACCAGCCCGACCTGCTCGAGATCGGCTTTCACGCGCTCGAGCAGCCGCACGCCGAATTCCTGGTGCGCCATCTCCCGGCCGCGGAAGCGCAGCGTCACCTTCGCCTTGTCGCCCGCCTCCAGGAACTGGATCAGCTTGTTGAGCTTGATCTTGTAGTCGCCCTCGTCGGTGCCGGGGCGGAACTTG
>DASTHP010000224.1:0-4171 GCA_035718125.1 Burkholderiales bacterium
CGCGCATTGCGCGCGAGGCCGTGGATCGTCAGGGCCTCGCCGACGATGGCGCCCACAGTCATGCGCGGATTGAGCGAGGCGAAGGGGTCCTGGAAGATGATCTGCATGCCGCGCGCCAGCCCGCGCAGGCCGCGCCCGTCCATCGCCATCACGTCCTGGCCGTCGAAGCGCACCTCGCCCGCGGTGGGCTCGATGAGGCGCAGGATGCAGCGCCCGGTGGTGGACTTGCCGCAGCCGGACTCGCCCACCAGGCCGAGCGTTTCGCCTGCGGCAAGGTCGAAGCTCACGCCGTCCACCGCGTGCACGTGCTCGAAGGTGCGCCCGAGCAGCCCGCCGGTCACCGGGAAGCGCTTGACCAGGTTCCTGACGCTGAGCAAAGGTTCGCTCATGCGAGCGCCTCGGCGCGCACGCAAGCGACTTTGTGGCCCACGCCGATCGCTCGAAGCGGCGGCGTCGCGCGGCACTCTTCACGCGCGTGCGCGCAGCGCGGCGCGAAGCGGCAGCCGGGCCCCGGCTCGAGCAGGCTCGGCACCACGCCGGGAATCGCCTCCAGGCGCTGCTTGTGCGTGGCGGCGAGGTCGATGCGCGGGATGGAGCGGATCAGGCCCTGCGTATAGGGGTGGCGCGGCGCACGAAACAGCTCCGCCACCGGCGCCTCTTCCACCACCTTGCCGGCGTACATCACCGCCACGCGTTGCGCGGTCTCGGCGATGACGCCCATCGCGTGGGTGATCAGCATCACTGCCATGCCCATCTTCGCCTTGAGCTCGCCGAGCAGGTCCAGGATCTGCGCCTGGATGGTGACATCCAGCGCGGTGGTGGGCTCGTCGGCGATCAGCAGCTGCGGGTTGCACGACAGGGCCATGGCGATCATCACGCGCTGGCGCATGCCGCCGGAGAACTGGTGCGGGTAGTCGCGCACGCGCCGCTCCGGGTGCGGAATGTGCACCAGGCCGAGCATCTCGGCGGCGCGCGCCATCGCCGCGCGCCGGCCCAGCCCTTCGTGCAGGCGCAGCACCTCGGCGATCTGCTCGCCCACGGTGTACACGGGGTTGAGCGAGGTCATCGGCTCCTGGAAGACCATCGCGATCTCCTTGCTGCGGATCGCGCGCATTGCCGCCTGCGGCAGGGGTACCAGGTCGCGCCCCCGCCAGCGGATCTCTCCCGCCACGATGCGGGCGGGCGGCATGGCGAGGAGCCTCATCACCGTGAGTGCCGTCACGCTCTTGCCGCAGCCGGACTCGCCCACCACGCCGAGCGTCTCGCCACGATCGAGCGCGAGGTCCACGCCGTCCACGGCGTGCACCATGCCGTCGTCGGTCGCGAAATGCGTCTTCAGCCCGCGGATCTCGAGAAGGCGCTCGGGCACCTAGATTACTCGCCGCGGATCGAGCGCGTCGCGCAGGCCATCGCCGAGGTAGTTGATGGAAAGCACCGTCAGGAAGATCGCCAGGCCCGGGATCAGCGCCCAGTGCGCGGCGATATCGAGGTGGTCCTTGGCGTCGTACAGCAGGCGGCCCCAGGTCGGCACGTCGGGCGGGAAGCCCAGGCCGAGGAAGGACAGCGTCGACTCGGCGATGATGGCGGCCGCCACGTCGATGGTGCCCGCGACGATCACCGGGCCGACGGCGTTCGGCAGGATGTGGCGCACGACCAGGCGCGCGGGCGAGGCGCCGAGTGCGCGCGCCGCTTCCACGAACTCCTTCTCGCGCAGCGACAGGAATTGCGCGCGCACCAGGCGCGCCACCTGCATCCAGCGAAAGCCGCCGATCACCGCCACGATCAGGATGAACGTGCCGCCCTCCATGCCCACCAGGGATTTCAGCGAGTCGCGGAAGAGGTAGATGATCAGCAGCAGCAGCGGCAGCTGCGGCAGCGCGAGGAACAGGTCGGTGAGCCACATCAGCGCCGCATCCACCAGGCCGCGCGACATGCCGGCGATCGCGCCGACGAGGGTGCCGACCACGACGGCGATCACCATCGCGGCGAGCCCCACCGCGAGCGAAATGCGGCCGCCGTACAGCATGCGCGCGAGCAGGTCCTGGCCGAGGTCGTCGGTGCCCAGCGGGTGCTTCCAGGACGGCCCCTGCAGCTTGGCGCTGAAATCGATCTCGTTGATCGGCACCGTCCACAGCAGCGGCCCCAGCAGCACCGCGGCGGCGATGACAGCGAGGATCACCGCGCCGGCGAGCGCGAGCCGGTGCCGCTTGAAGCGGCGCCAGGCCTCCGCCCCGGGCGAGACGCTGCGCGCGCGCAGCACCGCGGCCGACTCAGCGGTAAGAGATGCGGGGATCGAGCCAGCCATAGATCACATCGGCAAGCAGATTGAACAGGATCACCAGGCACGACAGGACGAACGTCACCGCCATGATCACCGGCGTGTCGTTGGCGAGAATCGCCGAGATCAGCAGCGAGCCGATGCCCGGCACGCGGAAGATCTGCTCGGTGACGATGGCGCCGCCGAACACGGCCGGCATCGTCAGCGCGACCAGCGTCACCACCGGGATGAGCGCATTGCGCACCACATGCTTGAGCACCACCACGCGCTCTGCCAGCCCCTTGGCGCGCGCCGTGGTGACATAGTCGAGGCGGATCACGTCCAGCACCGCCGAGCGCACGTAGCGCGTCCAGGAGGCGCCCTGGAAGAGGCCCAGCACCGCCACCGGCATGATGGCCTGCTTGAAGTGCTCCCAGTACCAGGCCCAGCCCGTCGCGCCAATGTCCGCGCGGTAGACGAAGGGCAGCCAGCCGAGGTGGATGCTGAACAGCAGGATGAACAGGATGCCGGTGAAGAAGGTCGGCAGCGAAAAGCCGACGAAGGCGAGCGTGTTGGCGATCTGGTCGAAGATCGAGTAGGGCCGCGTCGCCGCGTAGATGCCCACGGGCAGCGCGATCAGCAGCGCCAGCACCTGCGAGGAACCGATGATCAGCAGCGTCACCGGGATGCGCTGCACGATCAGCGTCTCCACGTCGATGCGGCTGGCGAAGGAAAAGCCCCAGTCGCCCTGCACCATCGCGGCGAACCAGCGGAAGTAGCGCACCATCACCGGATCGTCGAGGCCGAAGGACGCGCGCAAGGCCGCGCGCACCTCGGCCGGGACGTTCGGATTGGTGGCCAGCTCCTCGAACGGGTCTCCCGGCGCGAGCGCAAGGACGGTGAACAGCACCACGCTGATCCCGATCACGCTCGGGATCACCAGCAGCAGGCGTCTGGCCAGGTACCGGCCCAAGCGGAAGCCCTCGCCTCAGGCGCCGGCCGGGATCAGGCGTCCTTGTACCAGTCCCTGAGGTTCCAGAGGTCGTTGTCCCAGCCCGAGAGCGGCGCGGTGAGCTTGGCCCCCACGGCAGAAACTCGCGGCCGGTACACGACCGGAATGATGTGCCGGCCGGCGATCACCAGGTCGTTCATGCGGATGAACAGCGCCGCGCGCTTCACCGGGTCCAGC
Source organism: Burkholderiales bacterium (assembly GCA_035718125.1). Lineage (GTDB taxonomy): Bacteria > Pseudomonadota > Gammaproteobacteria > Burkholderiales > SG8-39 > JAABQT01. The sequence goes on from DASTHP010000224.1 coordinate 3,447, forward strand.
TCGGCCTCGGCAGCGCGGTAGGTCCGGTCATACTCGTCGCTCCTCCAGCGCGAGATGTTGCGCCCCTGCCACTTGTTTTCCTTGCTGGACGCTTCCCAGGAGCAGAACTGGTTCATGAAGCGCTCCGGATCCGGCTGCGGCATGGTGGTGGTGTAGAGCTGCATGTCGCAGAAGAACTTGCCGTAGGTGTCCGGGTTGGCGACGTCGGAGGAAAAGAAGACCGACGCGGTGACCGACTTCAGCTCCATGTCGATGCCCGCCTTCTGGCAGGCCTGCTTGACGATCGCCTGGTTCTTCTGCCGCGGCGCGTTGATCGAGGTCTGGAACACGATCTTCAGCTTCTTGCCGTCCTTGGCGCGGATGCCGTCGGCGCCCCGCACCCAGCCCGCCGCCTCGAGCAGCTGGTTCGCCTTGTCCACGTTGAACTCGAACTTCATGTTGGGCGAGCGGAAGCGCGACGGGTTGTTGAGGAAATTCGCGGTGGCGACGCCAGTGCGGCCGTAGATGTGATCCTCGACCGACTTGCGGTCCACCAGCAGGTTCATCGCTTCGCGCACCGCGGGGTCCGAGAACAGCGGGTGCTTCGTCTTCAGGCTCGAGCGCTCGCCGTCCACTTCGGTCCACGGGTCGGTGGCGTTCACCGGGATGTGCTCGATGTTCGCGCCCTGCGTGATCACCGCGCGTCCCTTGCCGCCCGCCTCCAGGCGCTTGAGGATCTCGTCCTC
>DASTHP010000225.1:0-11350 GCA_035718125.1 Burkholderiales bacterium
GATGACGCGCCCTTTCATGAACACCGAAGGTGCGTGCGGCGCATAGTTGGGCACCGCGGGCACGCCCGCAGGCAGCAGCTTGTCGCCTTTGCCGACCTCCTGCGTCACCGTCGTCAACTGGACCGTAGCCGGGTCGCCGGACCGCGTGACGCGCGCCGTGCCGAGGTAGATGGCCTCGTAGCCCAGGGTGATGTTGGTGTCCGGGTCCACCAGCGCCTTGCCGCGCCGGTAGACGAACCAGTTCTCTTCCTTGGAATCCCCGATGCCGCGCACGTAGGCGCGGTTGCCGGCCTCGATGATGACGCGGTTCTCTTCGGTGGCGATGATGGTGGGCGCGCCGTCCAGCCCGTCGGGCTCGATGACCAGGGGACGCGTGAGCCACGGCTCGATGACGTGCGGCGGGATGCTGGGAATCGCATCGCGCGCCGTCGATTCCGCGCGCACGCGCGGCGACAGCTTCACGGTGCCGACCACGCCGCCGCCTTCGAGTCCGGGCCGTCCCGCCGCGCCCGGCGCGGCGCCGGTCGCTGCACCAGGGCCGGTCCCGGGGGCCGCGCCCGCGGCGGTCCCGGGGGCCGCGACCGGGGCGCCGCCCTCGCGCCCGGCGATCGACAGCGTGCCGCTCACGCGGTCCAGCACGATCACGTCTCCCGGATAGGGCCAGTGCGGGTTGCGGATCTGCTCGCGGTTAAAATTCCCGATCTCGGGCCAGCGCCAAGGGGAGTCCGTGAAGCGCTCGGAAATGCCCCAGAGCGTGTCGCCACGGACCACGGTGTAGCGATCGGGGGCGTCCTGTTTGAACGCGATCGGGGAACTCGGGACCGGAGACTGGGCCGCCGCACCGCCGGCCAGGCCGGACACGACAAAAACCAGCGCTGTGATAGACTTACGCAATTGATGGTGCATGGGGCCCCCGAACATTACCCAAGTTCCCGGGCTGGCTTGAAAATCCCTTTGCCATCCAAATGTAGCATAAACGGCGAATAGCTTACCTGTCGCCTTAGATTCTGCATCTAATTTATTCAATTTGCAACGCTATTTGCCTGCCAGATGCCACTTCTGAACATCCTGCGTTACCCTGACGCGCGGCTGCACAAGGTCGCGTCCCCAGTGACCGTGTTCGACGAGTCGCTCAAGAAGCTGGTCGGCGACATGACCGAGACCATGTACGCGGCGCCGGGCGTCGGGCTCGCCGCCACGCAGGTGGATGTGCACAAGCAGGTGATCGTGCTCGACGTTTCCGAGCGCCATGACTCGCTGGTCGTGCTGGTCAATCCGGAAATCGTCGAGGCCACGGGCGTCTCCGACATCGAAGAGGGGTGCCTCTCGGTGCCCGGCGTGTACGACATCGTGGAGCGCGCCGAGCGCGTCAAGGTGCGCGCCTTTGACCAGAACGGCAATCCGTTCACGCTCGAAGCGCAGGGGCTGCTCGCTGTGTGCATCCAGCACGAGATGGATCACCTGAAGGGCAAGGTCTTCGTCGAGCATCTCTCGCAGCTCAAGCAGCAGCGCGTGCGCGCCAAGCTGGCCAAGCAGCTGCGCAAGTCCGCCTAACGCTTTCCTGCGCCTCGTCTTCGCCGGCACCCCGGACTTCGCCGAGCGCGCGCTCGCCGCGCTGCTCGACGCAGGTCATGAGGTGTCGCAGGTCCTGACCCGGCCAGACCGGCCGGCGGGCCGCGGCATGCGCCCGGTTGCGAGCGCCGTCAAGCAACTCGCGCTGGCGCGCGGGCTCGAGTTGTTCCAGCCTGAAACGCTGAAGGACGGCGCCGTGCAGGCACGTATCGCAGGGGCTCGCGCCGATTGCCTGGTCGTCGCGGCCTATGGCTTGATCCTGCCCGCGCCGGTTCTGCGACTCGCGCCGCACGGCGCGCTCAACATCCACGCCTCCCTCCTGCCGCGCTGGCGCGGCGCGGCGCCCATCCAGCGCGCGCTGCTCGCCGGGGACGCGCAGACCGGCATCAGCATCATGCAGATGGAGGCAGGGCTCGATACCGGGCCGCTGCTCGCGCAGCAAGCGGTGCCGATCGCGCCGGAAGACGACGCGCAGTCCTTGCACGACAGGCTCGCCGCGCTGGGCGCGCAGATGATCGTCGCCGTGCTCGAAGACATCGCGCGCGGGCGCACGCAATCCGTACCGCAGCCAGCCGCCGGCGTCACGTACGCGCACAAGATCGACAAGCGCGATACGGTCATCGACTGGAGCGCCAGCGCGGTGCAGATCGAACGCAAGGTGCGCGCCCTGCGTCCGGCGCCCGGAGCGTCCACGATGCTGCGCAATGCCGCGCTCAAGCTGTGGCGCGCGAGCGTGATCCAGGCACACGGCGCGCCAGGAAGCGTACTCGAGGCCTCGCCCGCGGGAATCCTGGTTGCGTGCGGCGACGGCGCATTGCGCGTGACGGAGCTGCAACGCGCTGGCGGCAAGCGGCTTGCCGCAGCCGACTTCCTGCGTGGCCAGCGCATCGATCCGGGCGAGCGGCTCGGATGAAACGCTCGGCGGATCTCGCGCCGGCGCTCGCGGCAGCGGCGCGCACGGTGGCGAGCGTTGCCGCCGGCCGCAGCCTATCGGATGCGCTGGAGCGTCGCGCGGAGCACGCCGCCGACAGCCTGCGCGGCGCGCAGACCGACCTATGCTACGGAACCCTGCGCAGCTACGGGCGCGTGCAGGCGATCGTCGAGGCGCTGTCGCGCAAAGGCGCTGGCGAGCCGCGCCTGCAGGCGCTGCTGTGGTGCGCGCTTTACGCCCTCGACTCGGGCCGCTACGCGCCTTACACCGTGGTCGACCAGGCGGTGCGCGCAGTGGCCCTGCTCGAGCTGTGGCCCGCGCGCGGCTACGTCAATGGACTCTTGCGCAGCTTCCTGCGCGAGCGCGACGCACTCGAGCGGCGCATCGCCGCGGACCCGCAGGCGCTGTACCAGCATCCGCTCTGGTGGATCGAGGCCCTGCAGCGCAGTTGTCCTGAGGACTGGCGTGCCGTGCTCGCTGCGGGCAACACGCATCCGCCGATGTGCCTTCGCGTCAACCGGCGGCGCACAACCACAGCAGCCTACGCCGAGCGTCTCGCCGCCGAAGGCATCGCGGCGCGCGGCATCGGCGATGCCGGGCTCCTGCTGGCCAAGGCAGTGCCGGTGGAACGGCTGCCGGGGTTCGCCGCGGGCGACGTGTCCGTCCAGGACGCGGGTGCACAGCGTGCGGCGGCGTTGCTGGAGCTCGCGCCCGGGCAGCGCGTGCTCGACGCGTGCGCTGCGCCGGGCGGCAAGAGCGCGCACATCCTGGAAACCGCGGACGTAACGCTCACCGCGCTGGACACCGATGCGACACGCGCCACGCGCATCGAGGCGGGCCTCGCGCGCCTGCGCCTGGCGGCGTCGGTGCGCGTCGCGGACTGCACTGCACTCGAGGCGTGGTGGGACGGCCAGCCCTTCGAGCGCATCCTCGCCGACGTGCCTTGCTCCGGATCGGGGGTGGCGCGCCGCCATCCGGACATCAAGTGGCTGCGCCGGGCGCAGGACCTGCCGGCATTCGCGCGCCGCCAGGTGGCGATCCTGGACGCGCTTTGGTTCGCCCTCGCCCCGGGTGGTAAATTGCTGTATGTCACCTGCTCGATGTTCGCCGAGGAGAATGGCGCCGTTGTGGACACCTTCTGCGCACGCACGCCACGGGCGCGGCGTGTCGCCTTGCCCGGCGGCGCGCCGGCACAGCTGCTGCCGGACTCCGAGCACGACGGCTTTTACTTCGCCTTGCTAGAAAAGGCAGCCTGACGCAGCGCGCGATGCGGTACAGCGCCACCCTGCCGAGACTCCTCGTCGCGCTCGCCTGCTGCGCCGCGCTGGCGGCGCGTGCCGACGACATCGAGGTGCTGGATGCGCGGCTTGCCGCCTCCGAGGAAGGCCTGCTGCTCAGCGCGGATTTTGCGTTCGATTTCAACCCGCGCCTGAGCGAGGCGGTAGCCAGCGGCGTGCCGCTGTACTTCATCGTCGAGTTCGAGCTGACACGGCCGCGCTGGTACTGGTTCGACGAGAACGCCGTCTCGCGCAGCACGCAGCTGCGGCTTTCCTATCACGCGCTGTCGCGGCAGTACCGGCTGTCCACCGGACCGCTGCACCAGAACTTCTCCACGCTCGATGAGGCCCTCGACGTATTGCGGCGCCTGCGCAACTGGCAGGTGCTGGACCGTTCGGCATCGCTCAGCGGCTCGAGCTACGAGGCGGCCGTGCGCATACGGCTCGACCAGGCGCAGCTGCCCAGGCCGCTGCAACTGTCCGCCCTGACCAACCGGGAGCTGCGCCTGGAGTCGTCGTGGAAGCGCTTCATCTTCCTGCCGCCGCGCGCACCGGCAGCAGCGCCCGCAGCCGCGCCTGCCGCAGCACCGGCGCCTGCAGGGGTGCCGGCCTCCGCAGCGCCGCGCGACGCGCAGTCGGGGGCCGGCAAGTGAAGGCCCTGCTCATCGTCGGCGCGGCGCTCGCCGGCGTGCTGCTTTTCCTGCTGGCGACCGCGAGTTCCGCGGACAGTACGCTGTTCGCCCGCCACTATCCACTGCTCCTGGGGCTGAACGCAGCGCTCGCCGTGGCGCTCGCCGCGCTGCTGGGGGTGCAGCTCGCGGCACTGCTGCGCCGCTATCGCAGCGGCGTGTTCGGCTCGCGCCTGTCGCTGCGTTTCCTGGTGCTGTTCGCGATGATGGCGCTGGTGCCCGGCGCGCTCGTCTATACCGTCTCGGTGCAGTTTCTCACCAAGAGCATCGAGTCCTGGTTCGACGTCAAGGTGGACGCCGCGCTGGAAGGCGGCATCGCGCTGGGACAGTCGGCGGTGGACCGCATGCTGGCGGAGATGCAAGTCAAGGGCCGGGCGATGGCGCTCGAGCTTGCCGAACGCTCGAACGCGCAGCTGGTGAGCTCGCTCAACCGGCTGCGCGAGCAAGCGGGCGTGCAGGAAGCCGTGGTGGTCAGCGGGAGCGGCAAGCTGCTCGCCAGCGCGAGCGAAGACGTGTCGCGATTCGTGCCGGAGCTGCCGTCGGCGCAGGTGCTGCGCCAGGCGCGCAGCTCGCGCGGCTTCGGCTTCATCGATGCGTTCGAGGGCCGGCCGCTGGCGCTGCGCGTCGTGGTGCCCGTCGCCGGCGTCGCGCTCGCGGACGAGAGCCGCTTCCTGCAGTTGCGCCAGCCGGTGCCCGCCAGCCTGGCTAGGAGCGCCGAGGCGGTGGAGGAGGCCTACCGCGACTACCGCGAGCTCGCGGTGTCGCGGCAGGGGCTGCGGCGCATCTACATCGTCACGCTCACCCTCGCGCTGCTGATGGCCCTGTTCGTCGCCGTGTCGCTTGCCGTGATCCTCGCCAACCGGCTCGCCGCGCCGCTCGGCAACCTGGCGCAGGCCACGCAGGCGGTGGCGCGCGGCGACTTCTCGCAGCGGCCGCCGGTGACCAGCCGCGACGAGCTGGGCGTGCTGACCGAGTCGTTCAACTCGATGACGCGCCAGCTCGACGAGGCGCGGCGCATCGTCGAATCGAACCGCGTGGCGCTCGAGACCGCGAAGGCCTCGCTGGAGAACGTGCTTGCCAACCTGTCGGCGGGCGTGCTGGTGCTCGACCGCGAGCTGCGGTTGTCGATCTCCAATCGCGGCGCCGCGGAGATCCTGGGGAGCGATCTCGAAGGCCTGGCGGGCCGGTCGCTGGCCGATTGGACGGGGCCACTGGAGGCCTTTGCCGTTCCCGTGCGCGAGCAGGTGCTCGCGCACGGCGCACGCACCTGGCAGCTGGAGATCGCGCTCAAGAGCGCCGGCAAGACCCTGCTCGCACGCGGCGCGGCGCTGCCCGAGTCCACCGGCGGCGGCTACGTGCTGGTGTTCGACGACGTCACGCAGCTGATCCAGGCCCAGCGCGCCACCGCGTGGGCCGAGGTCGCGCGCCGGCTGGCACACGAGATCAAGAATCCGCTCACCCCGATCCAGCTCTCGGCGGAACGGCTCGAAATGAAGCTGGAGGGCAAGCTCGCGCGCGACGATGCCGAGATCCTGCGGCGCAACACCCAGACCATCGTCAACCAGGTCACCGCGCTCAAGTCGATGGTGGACGACTTCGGCGACTACGCGCGGCTGCCCGCACCGGTGCCGGCGGGGCTGGACCTCAACGCGCTGGTGGCGGACGTGCTCGCGCTGTACGAGCATTCGCGCGTGCCGATTGCCCGGCGCCTCGCGCCCGCGCTGCCGCCGGTGTGGGCCGATTCGGCGCAGATCCGCCAGGTCATCCACAACCTCGTGCAGAACGCGCAGGACGCCCTCGAGAACCGCAAGGAGCCGCGGGCGCTCCCCGCCGTCGAAGTGTGCACCGAGCTCGCCGGCGACAAGGTGCGCCTGTCCGTGACGGACAACGGCGACGGCTTTCCCGAAGAGCTGATGGCGCGCATCTTCGAGCCCTACGTCACCACCAAGCCGCGCGGCACCGGCCTGGGGCTGGCCATCGTCAAGAAGATCGTGGACGAGCACCACGGCTCGATTGCCATCGAGAACCGGCCGCGGCGCGGCGCCTCGGTGAGCGTGCTGCTGCCGCTCGCCGAGGCGGCCTGATCCGACCATGGCGCAGATCCTGGTGGTCGACGACGAAGTCGGCATCCGCGAGCTGCTCTCGGAGATCCTCTCCGACGAGGGCCACAGCGTGCAGCTCGCCGAGAGCGCGGGCGCGGCGCGCCGGGCGCGCGAGTCCGCGCGTCCCGACCTGGTGCTGCTCGACATCTGGATGCCCGACACCGACGGCATCACGCTGCTCAAGGAATGGGCAGGCAGCGGCCAGCTGACGATGCCCGTGGTGATGATGTCCGGCCACGGCACCATCGAGACCGCGGTCGAGGCGACGCGCATCGGCGCGCTCGATTACCTGGAGAAGCCGATCGCGCTGCAGCGCCTGCTCGCCACGGTGAAGCGGGCGCTGCGCAACCACGAGCTGGCGGCGCCCCGGCCGCTGTCGCTGGCGGCGCTCGGACGCTCGGCCTCCCTTGCCGAGCTGCACAAGCGCCTCGCGCAGCTGTCGCAGACCACGGCGCCGCTCCTGCTGCGCGGCGAGCCGGGCATGCAGGCGGAAGTCTTTGCGCGCTTGCTCGCCGCGCCGGGCGCGCCGTTCCTGTCGGGCGCCGAGCTGCTGGCGGATGCCTCGAGCGAGCTGCTGGCGCGGGCGGCGGGCGGCATCCTGTTCCTGCCGGATCTTTCGCGGCTGGCGCGCGCCGAGCAGCGCAACCTGCAGTTCCTGCTCGCGCGCGCCGACAAGCACAAGGCGCGCATCGTGTCGTTCTCGCCGGTGGATGCGCGCGCGCTGGTGGAGCGCTTCGGCTACGATCCCGCAGTCGTGGAGCGGCTGGCGGAGCTCACGTTGCGGCTGCCCGCGCTGCGCGATTTCGTCGAGGACGTGCCCGAGCTCGCCGCGCAGATGCTGGCGCAACTGGTGGAGGCGCGCGCCTGCCCGCCGCGCCGCTTCTCGGTCGCCGCGCTGAACGCGCTGCGCCTGCACCGCTGGCCGGGCAACCTCGCCGAGCTGGAGCACGCCGTCAAGAATCTCGCCATTACCGCCTTCGGGGAAGAGGTGGGCATCGACGACGTGGAGCGCGTGCTGGCCGCCCAGGGCGCGCCGCCGCCCGGCGCGCCCGAGCCTGGCCTGGACCGGCCCTACCGGCAGGCGCGCGAGGCGTTCGAGCGGGCGTACTTCGAGAACCTGCTGGCGCAGGAGCGTGGCAGCATGTCGCGCGTGGCGGAGAAATCGGGGCTGGAGCGCACCCATCTGTACCGCAAGCTGAAGGCGCTCGGCCTGACGGTCGGCAAGCGCGAGGAAGGCTAAGCCAGAGGCTCGCCAAATGAAGATCATCATCCTGGGCGCCGGCCAGGTCGGCGGCACGGTGGCGGAGAGCCTGGTCTCCGAGCAGAACGACATCACCGTGGTCGACACCGATTCGGCGCGGCTGCACGCGCTGCAGGACCGCCTCGACCTGCGCACCGTGACCGGCAGTGCCGCGCATCCGACCGTCCTGACCGAGGCGGGCATCGAGGATGCCGACCTGCTCATCGCGGTGACACAGTCCGACGAGACGAATCTGGTCGCCTGCAAGCTGGCGGCGCGCATGTTCAACGTGCCGCGGCGCATCGCGCGCATCCGCGCCACCGATCTGCTCGACGACCCCAGGGTGCTGGGGCCGGACGGCTTCGACGTCGACCTGTCGATCTGTCCCGAGCAGGTGCTGACCGACTACATCGTCAAGCTGGTGGAGTTCCCCGAGGCCCTGCAGGTGCTCGACTTCGCCGGCGGCAGGGTCAGCCTGGTCGCGGTGCGCGCCTACCAGGGCGGCCCCATGGTGGGCCGCCCGGTCAAGGAGATCCGCGGCCACATTCCCAACATCGATACGCGCATTGTCGCGATCTTCCGGCGCGACGGCGCGGTGCTGGCCGACGGCGCCACGATCATCGAGGCGGGCGACGAGGTGTTCTGCCTGGCGGCCTCGGACGACATCCGCCAGGTGATGAAGGAGCTGCGCCGCATGGACCAGCCGGTCAAGCGCGTGATGATCGCCGGCGGCGGCAATATCGGCATGCGCCTGGCGCGCGCGCTGGAGGGCGGCTACTCGGTGCGCATCATCGAGCACAACAAGCGGCGCTGCGAGGGGCTCGCGGCCAGGCTCAACCGCACGCTGGTGCTCAATGGCGACGCCACCGACGAGGAGCTGCTCGAGCAGGAGAACATCGCCGAGATGGACCTGTTCGTCGCGGTGACCAACGACGACGAGAACAACATCATGAGCTGCCTGCTGGCGAAGAAGATGGGCGCGCGCCGGGTGGTGGCGCTGATCAACCGGCGCAGCTACGTCGACCTGCTGCAGAGCGGCCAGATCGACATCGCCATCTCGCCGGCGCAGGCCACCATCGGCAAGCTGCTCGCGCACGTGCGCCGCGGCGACGTGGTGGCGGTGCACAGCCTGCGGCGCGGCGCCGCCGAAGCGCTCGAGGCCGTGGTGCACGGCGATCGCGATTCCTGCCGCGTCACCGGACGGCGCATCGAGGAGATCGAGCTGCCTGCCGGCGCCACCATCGGCGCCGTGGTGCGCGGCGACGAAGTGCTGATGGCGCACCACGACATCCGCATCGAAGCGGAGGACCACGTCATCGTCTTCGTCACCGACAAGAAGACGCTGCCGCGGGTGGAGAAGCTGTTCCAGGTCGGCGCGCGCTTCCTGTAGCCGCCGGGACCCCTGCCGCGGCCCCATGCGCCTCGCTGCCGTCCTGAACGTGATGTCGCTGGTGCTGCTGCTGTTCGCCGCGAGCATGCTGGTGCCGCTCGCGTTCTCCCTGGGTTTCGGCGATGGCGTCTGGCGCGCCTACGGCGAGGCGATGGCGGTGACGCTGGTGGCTGCCGCGCTGCTGTGGGGCGCGACGCACCGCGCCGGGCGCGAGCTGCAGGTGCGCGACGGCTTCCTGCTGGTGGCATTGGTGTGGACCGTGCTGCCGGCCTTCGCCACGCTGCCGCTCCTGCTGCAGCTGCCGGCGCTGTCCTTCACCGACGCCTACTTCGAGGCGGTGTCGGGGCTCACCGCGAGCGGCGCGACGGTGCTCTCCGACCTGGACGTGCTGCCGCCGTCGCTCAACATCTGGCGCGGCTTCATGATCTGGCTGGGCGGCATGGGCGTGATCGTCCTGGCGGTGGCGATCCTGCCGCTGCTCGGCGTCGGCGGCTCGCAGCTGTTCAAGGCGGAGACGCCGACGCCGATGAAGGACACCAAGCTCACCCCGCGCATCGCGGAGACGGCCAAGGGCCTGTGGCTGGTGTATTTCGCGCTGACGGTCGCCTGCGGGCTCGCCTACCACTGGGCCGGCATGAGCTGGCTCGACGCGGTGATGCACGCCTTCACCACCATGGGCCTGGGGGGCTTTTCGACGCACGACGCGAGCTTCGCGCACTGGAACTCGCCGCGCATCGAGGCGGTGGCCGTCGTCTTCATGCTGATCGCGGCGATCAATTTCGCCACGCACTTCCTCGCCTGGCACCGGCGCTCGCTGCGCGCCTACCGCGTGGATCCCGAGGCGAAGACCTTCCTCGGCGTCGTCCTGGTCTCGGTGCTCGGGGTCGCCGCGTATCTGGTCTGGGCGGGCGCCTACGCGGACTTCGGTACCGCGCTGCGCTTCGCCGCCTTCAACGTGGTGTCCATCGCCACCACCACGGGCTATGCGAACACCGACTTCAATCTCTGGCCGATCTTCGCGCCGCTGTGGATGCTGTTCCTGTGCAGCTTTGCCAGCTGTTCGGGCTCCACCGGCAGCGGCATGAAGATGATCCGCGCGCAGATCCTGTTCAAGCAGGTGTTCCGCGAACTGCTGCGCATCATCCACCCGCGCGTGTACAACCCGGTGAAGCTCGGCGGCCAGACCATCGAGAACAACGTCGTGTTCGCGGTGCTGGCGTACGTGTTCGTCTACGTCTCCTGCATCATCGTCTTCACGCTGCTGCTCACCTTGAGCGGCGCGGATGTGGTGACGGCTTTTTCGGCGGCGGTGGTGTCGATGAACAACACCGGGCCGGGCCTCGCGCAGGTGGGCCCTGCCTCCACCTACGCGGTGCTGAACGACTTCCAGACCTGGATCTGCTCCTTCGCCATGCTGCTCGGGCGCCTGGAGCTGTTCACGCTGCTGGTGGTCATCACCCCCGCGTTCTGGCGCAAGTGAAGCGCATTCCGGTTTGGGTCGTGGCCGGCCCGCGCAGTGAAGCGCCGCCTGGCTGGGTGGCGCTCAGGCCCTCGGCCTGCCCCTGTTGCGTGGGGCGCGTGGCGCTGCAGGTGGAACTGGTGCGCGTGATCCGCGAGCAGCAGCCGCCCGGCGTGGTGATCGAGGTGGCGGACCCGGCGCACCTGCCCGCCCTGCGCCGGGCGCTTGGCGAGTGGCCGCTTTCCGAGAAGGTGGTGCTTGCCGGCGCTGCGTCGGCCTAGGCGCGCGTCAGGAACGCAGGACCGCGACGACGAGGGCGAGCCAGCCGAGCATCAGCGAAATCCCGCCGATGGGTGTCAGCGCGCCCAACCCTCGGGGCGCGCCCAGCGCCAGCGCGTAGAGGCTGCCCGAAAACAGGAGGATTCCCGCGAGCAGCAAGGCGCCCGCGCCGCGCAGCCAGGGGCCGTCGGGCACGATCGCGGCGCTCAGCCCCACCGCGATCACGCCCAGCGCATGCCACAGGTGGTACTGCACGCCGGTGTGCCAGAGCGCCAGCAGGTCCGGCGGCAGGCGCGACTTGAGCGCATGAGCGCCGAACGCGCCGAGCGCAACGCCCGTCGCAGCGAGCAAGGCGCCCAGGATGACGAGGAGCTTCGGGCTCAGAACGCCTTTTTCTTCTTCACGCGTTGC
>DASTHP010000226.1:0-2972 GCA_035718125.1 Burkholderiales bacterium
GGTGTCGCGCGTGCACGCCGAGCGGGCCGCGCGCGTGCTCGCGGCGCTGCACGTGCCGGTCACGCTCGACATCGTGGAGGACCTCGGCCACGCGCTCTCGCACCACGCGATCTGCCTGGGCTCGCTGCGCCTCTTGCAGGGCATATACGAAGGCCGGCGCGCCACGCTGCACTAGTACGCGGCGCGCGCTGGGCGCGCGAGGCTAGAATCGCGCCATGGGCACCGTGGTGGCGCTGGGCGGACAGGTCGGCGGGGCAAAGCTTGCCGAGGGCCTGTATCGGCTGCGCGGCGCGAAGCTCGCCGTGATCGTCAATACCGGCGACGACTACGAATACCTCGGCCTGCCGATCTCGCCGGACGTGGAAACCATGCTGTACGCGCTCGCGGGCATCGCCGACGCCAACAAGGGCTGGGAGCCGGCCGGCGAGAGCTTCGCCTGCCACGGCATGCTCACGCGCCTGGGTGGGCCGGTCGAGGTGCCGCTCGGGGACCGCTCGCTCGCGCTGCAGCTGTTGCGCGCGGAAGCGTTGCGCGACGAGCGCTCGCCGACCGCGGTCGCATTGGAGCTCGCACAGCGCCTCGGCATCGAGGCGCGCGTGCTGCCGATGAGCAACGACCCGGTGCGCACCATCGTGCACACTGAATCGGGCGCGCTGAGCTTCCAGGACTATTTCATGGACCTCAAGTGCGAGCCCGCGGTGCGCGGCTTCCAGTACGGCGGCGCGGACGAGGCGCGGCTCTCGGACGAAGCACTCGACGCGCTGCACGCGGCCGACCTCGAAGCCGTGGTCCTGTGCCCCTGCAATCCGTATCACACGCTGCAGCCGATCCTCGCGGTGAACGGCATGCGCGAGGCGCTGCACAAGCGCGGCGCCCCGGTGATCGCGGTGAGCCCGATCATCGGCGGGCGCGCGCTGCAGGGCTCGGCCGCGAAGATGATGCAAGAGCTCGGGCGCGAGGTCTCGGCGCGCGCCATTGCGATGGAATTCCACAAGCTCATCGACGGCATCGTCATCGACAGCGCCGACGAGGCGCTCGCCGAGGGCATCCGCGCGAGCGGCTGCGAGGTGCTTGCCGTGCCCACGTTCATGCGCAACGCCGATGACCGCCTGAGGCTCGCGCGCGCCGTGCTGGAGTTCGCGCGCGCTGTGCGCACGCGCCGCGCGATCGCGGCCGACGCCTAGGCGAGCCGCAAGCCAGTCCGCGGGCGCGAAGGCGCCGCTGGCACGCTCGATGCTTCGATAACCGCATGCGCCACGAAACCCTGCATTGCCTGGGCCCGAGCGGGTTCCATCGCATCGCCTACACCGAATGGGGCGATCCGGCCGCCGAGCGCGTGGTGGTCTGCGCCCACGGCCTGACGCGCAATGCCCGCGACTTCGACTTCCTCGCGCGGCGGCTCGCCCGGCGCTGGCGCGTGCTGTGCCTCGACGTTGTGGGCCGCGGGCGCAGCGAGTGGCTGGCGAAAAAGGCCGACTACGGCTTCGACCTGTACCAATCGGATGCGGCCGCGCTCCTGGCGCGCGCCACGGCGCCCGGGCGCCGCACCCTGCTCGCCTGGCTGCTGCGCCTGCTCCCCGGCCGCGCGCGCTCGGTGGACTGGGTGGGCACTTCCATGGGCGGCATCATCGGCATGCTCCTCGCAGCGCGCGCCGGCAGCCCGATCCGGCGCCTGGTGCTGAACGACGTCGGCGCGACGATTCCCTGGAGCGCGCTCTCGCGCATGAAAGGCCTGATGCGGCGCCACGAGCCGTTCGCCGACATGCGCGCGGTGGTGCGGCATGTGCGCGAGGTGTATGCCGGCTTCGGGCCGTTGACCGATGCGCAATGGCGCCACCTCGCGCGGCACAGCGTCACGCGTCTCAAGGACGGCCGCTACCAGCTCGCCTACGATCCGGCGCTCGAGGCGTCCCTCTGGAACGGCTCCGACCTGGACATGCCGATCGGCATGGAGCTGGTGCGCGGCATCAACCTGTGGCGGCACTGGGACGCGATCCGCGCGCCGACCTTGCTCCTGCGGGGCGGCGACTCCGATGTGCTGCCGCGCGACGTCGCGCGCGAGATGCTCGGCCGCGGCCCGAAGGCGCAGCTCGTGGAGTTCCAGGGCATCGGCCACGCGCCGGCGCTGATGGCCGACGACCAGATCAGGGCGATCGAGCGCTTCCTCGCCGCCTGAGGCCTGCTGGCCGGCCGTCAGCGCAGCAGCGCGTACTCGCCGCCGCGCTCGATGGCGCGGCGGTAGGCGGGGCGCGCGTGGATGCGCGCGAGGAAGTCCATCAGCCGCGGGCGGCGCTCGTCCAGGCCGCCGCGCGCCCGCGCCCCTTCGAGCGGAAAGCTCATCTGGACGTCGGCGGCACTGAACTCGCCGCCCGCGAACCAGTCCCGCGCCTGCAGCTCGCCTTCCATGTAGTCGAGGTTGCGGTCGATGTTGGGCTGCACGAAGCCCGCTTTCGCGCGCTGCGCGATCGCGCGCGCCACCGGGCGCACGAAGAACGGCATCGGCGCGCGCTCGATGCGGTCGAACACCAGCTTGAGCAGCAGCGGCGGCATCGCCGAGCCCTCGGCGAAGTGCATCCAGTACGTGTAGCGCAGCCGCTCCGGCGTGCCCGCCGCGGGCGCCAGGCGCCCCTTGCCGTGGCGCTCGACGAGGTACTCGAGGATCGCGCCGGACTCGGCGAGCGTCACCGCGCCGTCCTGGATCACGGGCGACTTGCCCAGGGGATGCACCGAGCGCAGCTCGGGCGGCGCGAGCATGGTCTTCGCGTCGCGCTGGTAGCGCTTGATCTCGTAGGGCACGCCGAGCTCCTCGAGCAGCCACAGCACGCGCTGCGAGCGGGAGTTGTTCAGGTGATGCACGACGATCATGGCGCTCCTCAGGTCTGCAGTTCGGGAATGTCGCGATAGAGTTCGAGCGCCTCCGGGTTGGCGAGCGCATCGGTATTGGGCACCGGCATGCCATGCACCACGGCCTT
>DASTHP010000227.1:0-4987 GCA_035718125.1 Burkholderiales bacterium
CACCACGCTCGAGTACCTGAAGACGCGCAAGCAGTTCGGCGTGCCGATCGGCACGTTCCAGGCGCTGCAGCACCGCATCGTCGACATGTACGTCGCCTACGAGCAGGCGAAATCCATGGCCTTCCTCGCCTGCAGCCAGGCCGACTCCGCTGCCGATGCGAAGGAGCGCATGCGCGCCATCTCCGCGGCGAAGATCAAGATCGCGGACAACGCGCGCCTCGTCAGCCAGGAGGCGATCCAGCTGCACGGCGGCATGGGCATGTCCGAGGAGCTGAAGGTGAGCCACAGCTTCCGGCGCCTCACCATGATCGCGCAGCAGTTCGGCGACGCCGACCACCACCTCGAGCGCTTCGCCCGCTGCGGCTGAGCCCCGCACGGCCCGCCGGGGGCCCTCGGCCCGGTTCGCGGACTGCGCACGCATGAAGGCTCCCGACTGGGTGAACCTGGGCGCCCTGCATCACTGGGCCTTCGTGGTGCTGGTGGTCGCGGTCTCGCTCGCCTTCGGCTGGATCCTCGCGCCGTTTTTCGAGGCGATCCTCTGGGCGATCATCCTGGCGGTGCTGTTCGCGCCGCTGCAGCGCTGGCTGAGCGCGCGCCTGGGGGGACGGCACAATGTGGCGGGGCTCCTCAGCCTGCTGGTGATCCTGCTGATGGTGATCCTGCCGGTGGCGTTGATCGCCAGGGCGTTCCTGGGCGAGTTGCGGACCGCGTACGCCATGTTCCAGGCGGGCGAGCTGGAGATCAGCGCCTACCTCGAGCGCATGCAGGGCATCCTTCCGGGGTGGATCAGCAACCAGCTGGTCGAAATGGGGCTCGCGGATATGGCCGGAATCCGGCAGACGATCGCCGGGGCGCTTGCCAAGGCGGGGCAGTACATCGCGGCGCGCGCGCTGGTCATCGGCGAGAACACCTTCGCCTTCATTCTCAACAGCTTCATCATGCTGTACCTGCTTTTCTACCTGCTGCGCGATGGCGGCAGGCTCGCGCTGCGCATGCGCGACGCGATCCCGCTCGACGTGGGGCTGCAGATGATGCTGGCCGGCAAGTTCGCGGAGGTGATTCGCGCGACGGTCAAGGGCAGCGTCGTGGTCGCCATGATCCAGGGCGCGCTCGGCGGCCTGATCTTCTGGATCCTCGGCATCCACGCGGCCGTGCTCTGGGGCGTGGTCATGGCGTTTCTGTCGCTGGTGCCGGCAGTGGGCGCTGGCCTCATCTGGGCGCCGGCCGCCCTTTACCTCCTCGCCACCGGGGAGATCTGGCAGGGCGTGGTCCTCATCGCCTTCGGCGTGCTCGTCATCGGCCTGGTGGACAACTTCCTGCGGCCGATCCTCGTCGGCAAGAGCACGCGCATGCCCGACTACCTGGTGCTGATCTCCACGCTGGGTGGCATCGCGGTGTTCGGCATCAGCGGCTTTGTCACGGGGCCCCTCATCGCGGCGCTGTTCATCGCCGTGTGGGACGTCGTCGCGACCTCGCGCGCGGCCGAGCGCGCTGGCGCCGGGCAGGCGAACCCCCGAGCCGGCGGCCCCGCCGGCACTGCCTGACGCCGAGACCGGCCGCCGCGCCGGGCCGAGCGACTACTGGCGCAGCAGGAAGCGCGACGCTTCCTCGGCGATCTCGTCGAGCGACTTGCGGCCGCCCGCGTGGTACCAGCGCGCGGTCCAGTTGAGCACGCCGAAGGTAAACAGGCGCGCGAGCTGCGCATCGCCGCGCATCAGGCCCGCCGCAATCAACTCGTCGGTGACGCGCTGCCACAGCGCGTCGTAGCGGTCCTTCAGCGCGATCACGCGCCGGCGGTTGGCCGGCGTGAGCGAGCGCCAGTCGTAGAGCATCACCGGGATGAAATCGCGGCCGTCCTCGCAGATGGTGCCCAGGTGCGCGCGCACGAGCTTCCTGAACTTCTCTGCCGGCGGGAGCTTGAGGGCGGCGATGGCCTCGAGATGGCGCAGGCCCTCGGTCAGGCCCTGCTCCATCACCGCGACCAGCATCTCCTGCTTCGACTTGAAATGGTAGAAGGGGCTGCCCGAATGCATGCCGGCTGCCTGCGAGATGTCGCGGATCGAGGTGCCGTCGAAGCCCTTCTCGCGGAACAGGCGCGCGCAAACGCTCAGCAGGTCCTCGCGCCGGTTGCCTTCCTGCGCCCTGCGCTTGCGGGCTCGTCTCAAGGCGCGCGCAGCCGCGGCAGGTCGGCGGGCGCCTCGATCTCCATGCGCAGAAGCCGCGCGGCGACCGCCTTGCCGAGGTTGTCCATGCGCAGCGAGCGCGCCGCGCCGCCCTGCAGCGCGCGATTGAGCACGATCTTGAGCGCGAGCAGGTTGTCGAGCGGCCAGAGCTCGACCGGCCCCGCGCCCATGTCGCGGAAATGCGCCGCCAGGCGCTCGACCGTCACCTCGCGCTTGAGCACCGCGTAGGTGGGCGCATCCCAGGCAAACAGGCCGATGTCGGCGCGGTCGGCCTTGTCGCCCGAGCGCGCGTGCGCGATCTTCCAGAGCGGCACCCGCATCAGATCTTCTCCAAGGCGACTGCCGTTTGCGATTCGATCAGCTCGCGCTGCGCGAGCGTCGGCCAGATGCCGAGCAGCTCCTTCGCGCCCTGCACGCCCTTCATGCTGCCCACGTAGGGCGGACCCGAGAGGCCGAGCCAGGGAAACAGCCGCCCGTACGCATCGGCCACCTTGCGCTCCGGCGTGCGGATGGTCATGCGCAGGAAACATTCGTTCAGCGCGTCGCGATGGGTCGGGTCCGCCTGCGCGCCGAGCAGCGAGTCGTAGCCGATGTACTCGACGTTGGACTCCTGCACCGGCCAGCCCCGCTCGGCCACCAGCGTCTGGATCGTCTCCGCGGCCTTCGCGCACTTGGCGTAGGCCTGCGGCCAGGCGAAGCCGATCATGCCGGTGCCCATCCAGCCGTCGTGAAAGCCCCCGACGATCTTGAGCTTCTGCGGGCGCGCGGCGCCGCTCGCGCCCGTGACGCGCACGCGGTCGCCCCCTTGGTCGTCGAACTTGAGCGTGCCCATGTCGAGCACCACGTCGGGCGAGAAGTAGGCATGCGGGTTGTGCACTTCGTAGAGCAGCTGCTGGCGCAGCGTATCGAACGAGATGCGTCCGCCGGTGCCCGGCGCTTTCGTGAAGAGAGCGGCGCCGTCCGCGCTCACTTCGGCGATCGGGTAGCCGAGGTGCGCGTAATCGGGGATGCGCGCCCATTCCTCGGCCGAGCCGAAGTTGCCGCCCGAGCCCTGTCCGGAGCACTCCAGCAGGTGCCCCACGGTGAGTCCCTGCGCGAGCTTGTCCCAGTCGTCCCATTGCCAGCCGAGCTCGTGCACCAGCGGCGCGAGCGAAAGCGCCGCATCCGCCACGCGGCCGGTGAGCACGATGTCGGCGCCTTGCTCGAGCGCGCGCACGATCGGCTGCGCGCCGAGATAGGCGTTGGCGAAGAGCATCCGGCTCCTCACCGTGTCCAGCGCCGCGCCGGTATCCATGTGCGCGAGCGGCTCGCCTGCCGCGCGCAACTCGTCCAGGCGCTCCATCACCGAATCGCCGCTGACCGTGGCGATGGCGGCCTTCCAGCCCTTGTCGCGGAACGCGCGCGCGATCGCCTCGCGCGCCCCCTGCGGATTGAGCCCGCCCGCGTTCAGGATGAACTTCACGCCGCGCTTCGCCGCGAGCGGCCAGAGGTCGATCAGCATCGGCAGCCCGTCGCGCGCGTAGCCCGCTGCCGGATCCTTCTGGCGGTCCTTCTGCAGGATGGCGAGCGTGAGCTCCGAAAGGTGGTCCGAGGCGATGTACTGGACGCCGCCGCGCTCGATCGAGGCGCGCACCGGCTGCCAGGAATCGCCGTAGAAGCCGAGCCCGGCACCTACGCGGATCGACTTCATGCGGCCGCTCGCGCCGCTTTCATGCCGCGGCGGGCATCGCGCGCGCGGTGAGCGCGTCGAAGGGGGCGTTGGGCGCGAGCGTGCCGAAGGCGCCCGTCCACGCCGCGCCGAGGCGCGACCTGACGAAGGCCTCGAAGACGAAATCGGGGGCGTGGCGCGCAAGCAGGCTCGCCTGCAGCGCGAGCGCGAGGTCCTGGGTGAGGCGGCGGGCGGAGGATTCGTGCTCGGACGCATCCTGCAGCCGGTCCTTGAGCGAGGCGCAGAACGCATCGTAGGCGCGCCCGCGCCCGGCGGCGGCATCCAGCTCTGCGGCGAGCGCTTCGATCACGTCCGGGGCTTTGCGCAGCGCGCGCAGCACGTCCAGGCACATGACGTTGCCGGCGCCTTCCCAGATGGAGTTGAGCGGCATCTCGCGGTAGATGCGCGCGAGCACCTGCTCCTCCACGTAGCCGTTGCCGCCGACCGCCTCCATCGCCTCCTGGCCGAAGTGCGAGCCGCGCTTGCACACCCAGAACTTCGCCGCCGGCGTGAGCACGCGGCGCAGGAGCTGCTCATGCGCGTCACCCTGCGCCGCGTCGCCTGCGCGTGCCGTGGCCGTGCCGTCGTAGGCGCGCGACAAACGCAGCACCAGCGCGGTCGCGGCCTCGGACTCCAGCGCGAGATCGGCGAGCACGTTCTTCATCAGCGGCTGGTCCTTGAGCAGCTTGCCGAAAGCCTGGCGCTGCGCCGCGTTCCACAGCGCCTGCGAGAGCGCCTGGCGCATGAGGCCCGCGGTGCCGATGGCGCAATCCAGGCGCGTGTACACGCCCATCTCGAGGATCATCGGCACGCCGCGGCCTTCCTCGCCCAGCAACGTTGCCTGCGCGTCCTCGAACTCCACCTCGGAGGAGGCGTTCGAGCGGTTGCCCAGCTTGTCCTTCAGGCGCTGGATGAAGATGCCGTTCGCACCGCCATCGGCGCGCAGGCGCGGCAAGAAGAAGCAGGAAAGCCCGCCGGGCGCCTGCGCCAGCACCAGGAACGCGTCGCACATCGGCGCGGACAGGAACCACTTGTGGCCGGTGATGGCGAAGCGGCGGCCGCCGCCACCGGCAGCGCCGCCGAGCGGCACGGCGCG
>DASTHP010000228.1:0-6904 GCA_035718125.1 Burkholderiales bacterium
CGATCGCGCACATGCTCATCACCGTGGTGGCGCTGTTCAGCCACTCCGGCCTGATGGTGACGGTCGGAAACCGCGCGAACCTGCCGGAGTTGCCCGGTTGGGGCGGCCGTTCCGTGCGCGCGAACGACAACATGGCACAGAACCTGGTGCTGTTCGCAGCGGTGGTGCTCGCGGTGGTGGTGACTGGCACCACGAACGCGACGACGCTGCTCGGCGCGCAGCTTTTCTTCTGGGCGCGCGTCGCCTACGCGGTGTGCTATATCGGCGGCCTGCCTTGGCTGCGCACCGGGAGCTGGCTGGTCTCGATCGCGGGCGTGCTGCTCATCGTCTCGCAGCTGAAGTAGCCGCGCGGCGCAGGCGGCGGGGCACACCGCACAAGGCATGTACAAGTACACCTTCAAGATCCGCGCGCGCACCG
Organism: Burkholderiales bacterium; assembly: GCA_035718125.1. Lineage (GTDB taxonomy): Bacteria > Pseudomonadota > Gammaproteobacteria > Burkholderiales > SG8-39 > JAABQT01. Next base: position 419 of record DASTHP010000228.1, read on the forward strand.
GCATCATCGTGGAGAACCTCACGGTGCACGCGCGCGACCGGCTGGAAGCCGAGAAGAAGCTCGCGCAGATCTACCGGGACTGCGAGTTCCTGGAGTGCCGCGAGGTGGCGGCGCCGATGGCGACCGAAGGCCTGGATTTCGAGAGCGTGCTCTCGGCGATCAACAAGCAGGCCAAGTAGCCGGCCGCCCGGGCGGTGCGCCACCTGGCGCACGCGGCTGCCTGCGCGCTAGCGCATGAAGCCGCAGGCGGTGAGCTCTTCGAGCAGCGCCGCGTAGTCGGACGCGCCGCGGCTTTCGGGCGCGTGCGCGAAGACGTCCTTCTGGTGCGCCGGGCTCTCGGCGATGGCGACATTCTCGGCGATGCGCGTCGCACACACATCCGCCCCGAAGCGCTCGCGCAGCCTGCGTTCCACGTCGAACGACATCTTGCGGCGCGCATCGAATCGCGTGAGCACGTAGCGGCGCTCCAGGCGCTTCTTGAGCACGTGCTCCAGGGCGCGGAGCGTGCGGTCCATCTGCGCCGCGCCGTTCACGGCGAGGTAGTCCGTGGAAATCGGGATCAGCACGCGGTCGGCGGCGAACACCCCGTTCAGCGACAGCACCCCGAGCATCGGGCAGGCGTCCATCAGGATCGGCCGGTCGGTGTTGAGGTTCTCCTTGGCGATGCCGGCGGCGAGGCGGCTGAGCGCCTGCGGCCCCTTGCCGAGCTGCGCATCCACCTTCGACAGGTCGAGGTGCGACGGGATGATCTTGAGGTTGCCCGGCGTGAACTTGATCAGCCCTGCGAGCGTGGCGCCGCGGCTGTAGAAGCCGTAGAGGCTGCGCTCGGAGGCGTCGACCACCGCCTGGCAGATGCCGGTGAGGTGCGCCTGCGGGTCGAGGTCGATGACCAGCGGGTCGGCGCCCTTGGCCGCCAGCAGCGCGGCAAGGTTCAGCGTCGTCGTGGTCTTGCCGACGCCGCCTTTCTGGTTGAACACCGCGATGCGCGCCATGCGTACCGTACCGCTGCGAGGGGCGCACAGATTAGTCCGCCCCCGCGGGGCTTGGCAAGCGAGGTTGCCACGTTGTTCGCCGGGCCCGCCAACTCCGTCACGGCACGCTTGCCGCGGAGGTGGCCGCAGGGGCCTGCCGGCGCGTCAGGCGATACCAGTCCAGGCGCCGCGTGGCGAGCATGGCGGAGGCGAGCAGCGCGAACAGGAGCAGCGCGCCGCCGAGCAGCGCATAGTCCTCCGCTTGGACGAGAAGATACAAGGCGCCGAACAAGCCGCCGAGCGCCGTGCCGAAGGCGACGCCATGCGCGCGGTTCTGCAGCACCCGGGCGAGGTAGATCGCCAGCAGCCCCGTGCACGCGAGCGTCGCGATGGCGTAGGCCAGCCCGAAGGCGAGGTGCTCGGAGAGCGCCGTGAGCAGCAGGAAGAAGATCGCGAGCGCCAGGCCCACTAGCGCGTACTGGATCGGGTGGATGGCGAGCCGGCGCAGCAGCTCAAGGAAGAAGAACGCCGTGAACGTGAGGCCGATGAAGAGGAACCCGTACTTGGAAGCGCGCTCGAGCCGCTGGTAGAGGCTCACCGGCTCGATGAAGGACACCGCGAGCTCGGGCGCCGAGAGCACCGGGCAGGGCTCGCGCCGGCATGCGGCGAGGCGCTCGGCGCCCTGCGCCGCGTACCAGGAGACTTGCCAGTGCGCGCTGAAGCCGTCGTCGCGCAGCTCATGGCGCGCGGGCAGGAACACGCCCTGGAACGAGGGGTGCGCCCAGTCGGCGCGCATGGCGACCGCGGTCTGGCGGGCGAGCGGCGCGATGGCGAAAGCCTCGGAGCCGGCGAGCTCGAGCGAGAAGCGGAAGGCGAGGCGCCGCGCCTGCCCGGGCAAGGGCAGGTCGATCGGCGCGTGCACGCCCGCGGCGAGCACGCGGTCGCCGGCGCCGGGCAAGAATTCGTATGTCGCGCCATCCAGCGCGAGCGCCGAGACGCTGCGCAGGCCGCGCGGGTCCGCCACGCCCAGCGCCAGGCGCGGCTTGCCCCAGCGGATGCGCACGTCGGCCTCGCCGACGCCCAGGTTTGCAGGAATCACAAGTGTGCCCTGCGCTTGGATACGCGCGACGTAGAGGCGCGCCTTGTAGATGCCGCGCGCTTTCTCTTGCGTGGCGGCGTCCACCTGCCAGTCGAGCGTCTCCACCGGGATGCGCGCCACCTGCGACTCGCTGCGCTCGACGCGCCGCACGCGATCCTTGCCGTCCACCGTGTCGCGCTGGATGTCGGTCCAGCTGCGCTCATAGGGGATGGCGAGGAAGGGCCCGACGAGCGCCTGGCGCCGGCCCCAGCCCTCGGCGATGCCGTGCACCGCGTCGTTGCGCCGCGCCTGCCGCTCGCCGATCAGGTCGCGGATCATGGCGACCGGCACGAGCAGCGCGAGCGCGAGGCCGGCGATGACCAGCGTCTTCAGAGCTTGGGCGCGTTCCATGGCTCCCCCGTGGAAAGGATGGTGGGGAGAGCCTGCGGGCATAAGCTGCAGGCCACGTGGACGGATCGTGGCAATGCGCTGCCGGATTCGGGCGGGCTGCGGACGGCGCGTTGCCCCTCAGGGGCTCGCGTCGAATGGCAGGGCGGCAACGGCAGGCGGTGCGGCGCCCGCGGCTGAGAGGCCGTGCGTGCCGACGCCGAGCAGGCGCACCGGGCGCTTCGCCGCGTCGGTGCGCTCCAGGAGCGCGAGTGCGCGCTCGGCGATTTGCCTGGCGTCGGCGGTCGGCGCCTCGCCGGTGTGGCTGCGCGTCACGGTGGTGAAGTTGGCGTAGCGCACCTTGATGGTGACGGTGCGCGCCACGAGGCCCTTTTTTGCCACGGACCCCGCCACGCGTTTCGCCAGCCGCTCGATCTCGGCGCGCATCTCCTTCACGTCGGTGAGGTCCTCGGGATAGGTGTCCTCCGCCGAGATGGACTTCCACGGGCGGTTGGGTGTGACCTTGCGCGGGTCGTCGCCGTAAGAGAGGCGCTTCAGCCAGCCCGCGAGGCTGCCCACCGAGCGGCGCAGCTTCTCCTCGTCCGCCGCGCGCACGTCCACGAGCTTCTCGATGCCGAGTGCACGCAGCTTTTTCGCCGTCACCGGCCCCACGCCCCAGAGCGCCTCCACCGGCAGCTTCTGCAGGAAGGCTTCCACGCGCTCGGGCGCGATCACCGTGAGGCCGTCGGGCTTCTTCCATCCCGAGGCGATCTTGGCGAGAAACTTGTTCGGCGCGACGCCCGCGGAGGCGGTGAGTGAGGTCTTATCGAGGATGCGCCGCTTGAGATACTTGGCCACCTCCATGGCGAGGGGCTCGCGCAGCGAGTTCTCGGTGACGTCGAGGTAGGCCTCGTCGAGCGAGAGCGGCTCTACCAGCGGGGTGACCGAGCGCAGGATGGCCATCACCTGCAGCGACACCTCGCGGTACTTGTTGAAGTTGGGCCGCACGATCACGAGCTCCGGGCACAGCCGCAGGGCGCGCGCCATCGGCATCGCCGAGCGCACGCCGAACTTGCGCGCCTCGTAGCTGCAGGCGGCGACCACGCCGCGACCCTGCGGCGAACCCCCGACCGCCACGGGCTTGCTCCGCAGGGAGGGGTCGTCGCGCTGCTCGACCGACGCGTAGAACGCGTCCATGTCGAGGTGGATGATCTTGCGCACGACGCTTTCCATTACGCGTTGCCGGCCTTGCACTCCCGTTCCACGCCTTCGCGGATGAGTTGAGCCAGGCGCAGCGTTCCCGGCCCCGCCGCCTCGCGGTCAGCGAAAATGAGGTAGATCGTGCCCGATTTCTCCGCGCCTTCGCGCAGGGGCAGGGGCTTGAGCGCGCCGCGCTCCAGTTCCCCGCGCACGCTGTCTTCCGGGTACCACGCGTAGCCCATGCCGGTCGCCACGGCGTGAATCGACGTTGCCTTGTTGGAGACCGTCAGGCGCAGCTCGTTCAGCCATCCGGCCGCGCGCACGCGCTGCTCGCCCGAGTCGCGGATGACGATGTGCCGGTGCTTGCGCAGATCCTCGAACGTCAGCTCGCGGCCAAGCTGGTGCAGGGGGTGGGCAGGTGCCGCCATGCACACGGTGCGAACCGGCATCAGGACGTCGCCCGCAAAGCCCTGCGGCACGCTCGTGCCGATGGCGAACTCCACGCGGCGCGCCGCAAGTGCCTCGTCGGTGCCGCCGAGCACCGTCTCGTAGAGCTCGATGTGGGTCTCGGGGCGCTCGGCGCAGAACTCGGCGAAGCACTGCAGGAGCAGCCAGGTCGGAAACATGATGTCGACGGCCACGCGGATCTCGGGCTCCCAGCCCTTGGCGAGCTCGCCCGCCACGTGCTCGAGGCGCGCAGCCTCTTCGAGGATCGACTTGCCGCGGCGGTAGAGGAGCTCCCCGGTGGGCGTCAGGACCGCCCTCCGGCCTCGGAGCTCGAACACCTTCACCCCGAGCACGAACTCCAGTTTCTTGATGGCGTAGGTGAGCGTGGACTGACTTTTGTGGATGCGCTCGGCTGCCTTTGCGTAACCACCTGAATCAACGACTGAAACGAGGACATTCCACTGATCCAGCGTGATTCTTGGATCTGCCATTAGTATCTAGTAAATAGATAGATAGATGCGATATTTTCTTCTTTTTCATCTATTCAATCAATATAAGAATGGCTCCACCGTAAACCACACTCAGGAGCCCAGACATGAACACGATCCTGCACCTCACCTCCAGCATCTTCGGCGACGGCGGCCAATCCAGCCGGCTCGCCGAGCAGTTCGTCGCCCACTTCCCGGCAGCCCGCGTGGTCCGGCGTGACCTTGCGAAGAACCCCCTGCCGCACCTGGACGCAGAGCGCTTCGGGGCCTTCCTCTCCAAGCCCGAGGGCCGAACGAGCGCGCAGCAGCGGGTGCTTGAGGAGTCCGACGCGCTGATTGCGGAGCTCAAGGGCGCCGACACGATCGTCATCGGCCTGCCGATGTACAACTTCGGCATTCCCTCGCAGCTCAAGGCGTATTTCGACCACATCGCGCGTGCCGGCGTCACCTTCAAGTACACGGAAAAAGGCTCGCTGGGGCTGCTCACCGGCAAGAAGGCCTACGTCTTCGCCGCGCGTGGCGGTCTCTACCAGGGCACGCCGCGCGACACGCAGACCGCCTACGTGCGCGACTTCCTCGCGTTCGTCGGCATCACGGACGTGCAGTTCGTCTATGCCGAGGGCCTTGCCATCAGCGAGGCGTCGAAGGTCGAGTCGCTGGCCAACGCGCAGCGCGTATTGCGGAACTTCGCGCAGCCGGAAAGAATCGCAGCCTAGCAAAGGAAAACCCATGACCATCCGTACGCTCCAGAGGGTCATTCCCTCCATCCCGGCTTCGGACGGGGCGGGTGTCAAGCTGCGCCGCTCGCTCGGCGCAAGCCAGCTCGCGCGCCACGACCCGTTCCTGATGCTGGACGAGTTCTACTCGGACGACCCGGACGACTACCTGGCCGGGTTTCCCTCGCACCCGCACCGCGGCTTCGAGACGGTGACCTACATGCTCGACGGCCACATGCAGCACAAGGACTCGGGCGGCAACACCGGCGACCTCGGCCCCGGCGACGTGCAGTGGATGACGGCGGCTCGTGGACTCATCCATTCCGAGATGCCGCAGCAGACCGAAGGTCGCATGCGCGGTTTTCAGCTCTGGCTGAACCTGCCGGCGAAGGAAAAGATGAAGGCCCCCGCCTACCAGGACATCCCGGCGCAGGGCATTCCCGTGGTGGAGGTGCAGGGCGGCGTGGTGAAAGTGATCGCCGGGCGCTTTGGCGAAACGCGCGGCGCCGTGCACGGTGGCTCGACCGATCCGCATTACTGGGACGTGCATCTGGAGCCGGGCGCCGTGTTCGCGGCGAGCCTGCCCGCAGGCCACAGCGCTTTCCTGTACGCCTATGAGGGCGAAGCGACAGTCGGCGAGGAGGCGAAGATGCTGCCGCATCGCGCGGCCGGGTTGCTCTCGAACGGCGACGCCGTGAAGATTCAGGCGGGCGCGCAGGGCGCGCGCGTGCTGGTGCTGGCCGGCAAGCCGATTCGCGAGCCCATCGTGCAGTACGGGCCGTTCGTGATGAATACGCGCGAGGAGATCGAGCAGGCGATCGCCGACTACCAGTCGGGCGCGTTCGCGCGCGACCAGGTCAAGCGCATCAAGGTGGCGATGCCGGGCTGAGCGCCGGCGCGGCGGCCCAGGCCGGGCCCGCTCAGGCCGTTGGCCGCGCCGGTTTCTTCGCCAGCAGGAAGAAGGCCGACCCCAGCCCGGCGAGCAGCGCGAGCACCGTGAAGCCGCTGCGGTAGTTGCCCGTCAGATCGGCGAGGAATCCGGCGATCATTGGCCCGCCGATCTGGCCGAGCACGACGATCGTGAAGGACAGGCCCAGGATCAACGCGATGGCGCTCACGCCGAAGTAGTCGGCGCGGATCGCCTGCATGAACGGGCCGCGCAGGCCCCAGGCGACGCCGTGCAGCAGCGCGAAGCCGAC
>DASTHP010000229.1:0-8919 GCA_035718125.1 Burkholderiales bacterium
CACCGAGCTCAACGCGCAGCGCAACCTCGGCGCCAGCATCCTCTCGGCCAACGGCCACGCCGAGTCCTTCCTGATGGTCGAGACCGGCCGCGCCGCCGCCTTCGTCATGGACGACATCCTGCTCTACAGCCTGGTGGCGACTTCCAAGACGCCCGCCGAATACGAGATCTCGGCGGACGCGCTGTCGGTGGAGCCCTACGGCATCATGGTGCGCAAGGACGACGCGGCCTTCAAGAAGGTGGTGGACGCGGCAATGGTCAACACCTACAAGAGCGGCGCGATCAACGGCATCTACAACAAGTGGTTCCTGACGGCGATCCCGCCCAAGGGCGTGAACCTGAACGTGCCGATGGGCGACGCCTTCAAGAAGGTGATCGCCAACCCGACCGACTCGGGCGATCCGGCGGCATACCGCTAGCCGGGCAAGGCGCGTAAGACGGGGAACCCAGGTTCCCCGTTTTTGTTTGGGGGGCGCGTGAAGTACAACTGGAATTGGGGCATCTTCTTCGAGCTGGAGCCGGGCGGCTCGGGCAGCTACCTGCAGTACCTCGTCGTGGGGCTGGGGTGGACGCTCGCCACGGCGCTCGCCGCCTGGGTGATCGCGCTGGTCCTCGGCGTGCTCATCGGCACGCTGCGCACGACGCCGGGCAAGTGGGTGGTGCGCCTGTGCACCGCCTATGTGGAACTGTTCCGCAACATCCCGCTGCTGGTGCAGATGTTCCTGTGGTTCTTCGTGCTGCCCGAGCTGCTGCCCAAGGCGGCGGGCGACTGGGTGAAGCAGCTGCCCCCTCCCTGGGGCTCCTACCTGCCGGCGGTGATCTGCCTCGCGCTGTACACCTCGGTACGCGTCGCCGAGCAGGTGCGCGCGGGCATCCAGTCGCTGCCGCGCGGTCAGATGATGGCGGGGACGGCGATGGGCCTGACGCTGCCGCAGACCTACCGTTACGTCGTGCTGCCGATGACCTTCCGCATCATCCTGCCGCCGCTCACCTCGGAGTTCCTCAACTGCATCAAGAACTCCTCGGTGGCCCTGACCATCGGCGTCATGGAGCTCACGGCGCGCGCGCGCTCCATGCAGGAATTCAGCTTCCAGGTGTTCGAGGCATTCACCGCGGCGACGCTGATCTACCTCGCCACCAACATCCTGGTGGTATTCGCCATGCGCGCGCTGGAGCGCAAGGTGCGCGTGCCCGGCTACATCAGCGCCGGCGGCGCGCCGCAGGCGGGACATTGACGCAGGCGGGACACTGACGATGTTCACCGGCTTCGATTTCGACGTCATCCAGCGCTCGTTCGTCTACCTGTTCCGCGACGGCATGGTGTTCACGCTCACGCTCACCGCCATCGCCATGGCAGGCGGCATCGTCTTCGGCACCCTGCTGGCGATGATGCGGCTCTCCAGCTTCCGGCTGCTGTCGGCGGCCGCCGGCGCCTACGTCAACCTGATGCGTTCGCTGCCGCTGGTGCTGGTGATCTTCTGGTTCTACTTCCTCGTGCCCTGGATCGGCGGCTGGCTGATGGGCGGCGGCGCCACCATCAAGGTCGGCGCCTTCCTCAGCGCGGCGATCACCTTCACCATGTTCGAGGCGGCCTACTACTGCGAGATCATGCGCGCCGGCATCCAGTCGATCCCGCGCGGCCAGGTGGCGGCGGGCCAGGCGCTGGGCCTGAACTACTGGCAGACCATGGGCCTCGTCGTGCTGCCACAGGCGTTCCGCAACATGGTGCCGGTGCTGCTCACGCAGACCATCATCCTGTTCCAGGATACTTCGCTCGTCTACGTGATCTCGGTCACCGATTTCCTCGGCGCCGCCTCCAAGGTCGCCAACCGCGACGGCCGCCTGGTGGAGATGTACCTGTTCGCCGCCCTGGTGTATTTCATCGTCAGCTTCACGGCCTCGCAGTACGTGCGCAGCCTGCAGGCGCGCATTGCCGTCATCCGCTAGGAACCCCCATGATCGAGCTCAAGAACGTGAGCAAGTGGTACGGCAGCTTCCAGGTACTCGCCGACTGCTCCACCCGGGTGGCGAAGGGCGAGGTGGTGGTGGTGTGCGGCCCCTCGGGCAGCGGCAAGTCCACGCTCATCAAGTGCGTGAACGGCCTGGAGCCGTTCCAGAAAGGCGAGATCACCGTCGACGGCATCGCGGTGGGCGATCCGCAGACCGACCTGCCCAAGCTGCGCGCGCGCGTCGGCATGGTGTTCCAGCACTTCGAGCTGTTCCCGCACATGAGCGTGCTGAAGAACCTCACGCTGGCGCAGGTCAAGGTGCTCGGGCGCAGCGAGGAGGCGGCGCGCGACAAGGGACTGAAGCTGCTCGAGCGCGTGGGCCTCACGGAGCACCGGGACAAGTTTCCCGGCAACCTCTCCGGCGGCCAGCAGCAGCGCGTGGCGATCGCGCGCGCGCTGTCCATGGACCCGATCGCGATGCTGTTCGACGAGCCCACCTCGGCGCTGGACCCGGAGATGATCAACGAGGTGCTCGACGTGATGGTCGAGCTCGCCAGGGAAGGCATGACCATGATGGTGGTCACGCACGAAATGGGGTTCGCGCGCAAGGTCGCGCACCGCGTGATCTTCATGGACGAGGGCCGCATCGTCGAGGACGCAACCAAGGAGGACTTCTTCGGCACCCCCCGCTCCGAGCGCGCGCAGCACTTCCTTTCCAAGATCCTGCATCACTGAGAGCGCGCCATAAGCCGCAGTTGCGGGCGGTGCAATGCAGCTACACTGAACCGCCAATGGCAGCCGACAAGGGGATAAAAGTGAGCACCGTGGCATTCATCGGACTGGGCGCGATGGGCTCGCGCATGGCGGCGAACCTGCTCGCCGCGGGGCACACGCTTCGCGTGTACAACCGCGACCGCGCGAAAACCAAGGCGCTTGCCGACAAGGGCGCCACCGCGTGCGACTCGCCGGCCGCTGCGGCGAACGGCGCGGAGTTCGTCGTGTCGATCGTCGCCGACGACACGGCAACGCGCGCCGTGATGCTCGGCGCCGATGGTGCGCTCGCGGGCGCGGCCACCGGCACCGTGCTCATCGATTCCAGCACCAACACGCCCGCAATGGCGCGCGAGGTCGCCAAGGCGGCCGCCGCCAAGGGGTGCCCGTACCTCGATGCGCCGGTCTCGGGATCGCTCGCGCAGGCGCAGGGCAAGGAGCTGGTCTTCATGGTCGGCGGCGACAAAGCGGCCTTCGACAGGGCGCAACCCGTGTTCGCGGCCATGGGTCGGCTCTCGAAGCACATGGGCGGCTCGGGCGCCGGCGCCACGATCAAGCTGATCAACAACATGCTCTCGGGCACGGTCACCGCGGCGCTCGCGGAAGCCGCGCAGGTGGCGGAGGCCGCGGGCGTCGAGCGCGAGGCGGCGCTCGAGATCCTCGGCGAAGGCGCGGCGGGCTCGCGGCTGCTGAAGGCCAAGCTTCCCAAGATGTTCAAGCGCGACTTCGCGCCGCAGTTCCAGCTCGAGTTGATGGAGAAGGACCTGCGCTACTTCCTGCTGCTGGCGCAGGAGCTCGACCGCCCGGTGCCGATCGCCTCGCTCGTGCGCAGCCAGTACCAGGCGGCGCGCCGCGGCGCGCTCGGCAAGCTCGATTCTTGCGCGGTGTTCCTGCAGGCGGCAGGCGAGAAGCAGGCCTCCTGAGCGCGAAATACTCCTCCGTGTCACGGGCCGACGCGCGCCTGCTGTTCGCGCTGTTCGCGCTTTCCGGCTTCACCGGGCTCGTTTACGAATCGGTGTGGTCGCACTACCTGAAGCTGTTCCTCGGCTCGGCGGCGTTCGCGCAGTCCTTCGTGCTCGGCGCCTTCATGGGGGGACTGGCGCTCGGCGCATGGCTGGCGAGCCGCTGGAGCACGCGCACGAAGAGCCTGCTGCGCGCCTACGGCTGGATCGAGGGGCTGATCGGCCTCGCGGCGCTCGCCTTCCACGCGACGTTCGTCTGGCTGACCGACGTCTCGCTGGCGCATGTCATCCCCGCGCTGGGTTCGCCTGCCGCGGTCGAGGCCTACAAGTATGCGTTGTGCGGGGTGCTCATCGTGCCGCAGACCATCCTGCTCGGCATGACCTTCCCGCTGATGAGCGGCGCGGTGATCCGGCGCCATCCGGTGGATGCCGGCGGCGCGCCGGCCGCGGGGCACCACCTGGCGATGCTGTACTTCACCAACTCGATCGGCGCTGCGGCCGGCGCGCTCGCCGCCGCGTTCTGGCTGATGGGCGCGCTCGGCATGCCGGGCACCATGCTGCTCGCCGGGGCGCTCAACCTGCTGCTGGCGCTCGTCGTGCTGATGGCCGCGCGCGGCGCCGAGCCGCTGCCGCCGCTCGCCGCCCCCTCGGTCGGCGCGCTGCCGGCGAGCCCGCTCCTGGTGCGCGTGTTCCTCGCCGGCGCCTTCGTCACCGGGGCCGCGTCGTTCATCTACGAGATCGCCTGGGTGCGGATGCTCTCGCTCGTGCTCGGCGCGTCGTTCCAGGCCTTCGAGCTGATGCTCTCGGCCTTCATCACCGGCCTGGCGCTGGGCGGGCTGTGGATCCGCAAGCGCATCGACCGCATCGCCGACCCGGCGCGCTACCTGGGTAGCGTGCAGCTGGCCATGGGGCTCGCCGCGCTCGCGACGCTATTCGTCTACCACCAGAGCTTCGACTGGATGGCCTGGGCGCTCAAGGTGCTGCAGCGCGACGAGGCCGGCTACCCGCTGTTCACGCTGTTCAGCCATGGCATCGCCTTCGCGGTGATGCTGCCGGCGACTTTCCTCGCCGGCATGACGTTGCCGCTGTTCACTCACACGCTGATGCGCGGCGGCCACGGCGAGCGCGCCATCGGCCAGGTCTACGCCGCCAACACGCTGGGCGCGATCGCCGGCGTGCTCGCCGCCGTGCATGTGCTGCTGCCCGAGGCGGGCCTCAAGCTGACGCTGGTGCTGGGCGCCGCCCTCGACATCCTGCTGGGCGCAGTGCTGCTGCGCTGGTCGCAAGCGCAGTTGCGCCGCGCCCATGCGTTCGGCGCCCTGATCGTGGGCCTCGCGGCTGCGGCGCTCACGGCGCGCGCCGGCGTGATGCCGCCCGAGCGCCTGTCCTCCGGCGTCTTCCGCGTCGGCCTGGCCGAAGCGCGCGACAACGTGGTGCTCTACTACCGCGACGGCAAGAATGCGACGGTCGTGGTGAGCGCGACCCCCGGCGGCACGCGCGTCATCAGCACCAACGGCAAGCCGGACGCTGCGATCCAGATGGACGAGCGCCGCCCGCGCACCGAGGACGAGTACACGATGACGCTGCTGGGGGCCCTGCCGCTGCTGGCGAAGCCCGGCGCGCAGACTTTCGCCAACATCGGCATCGGCTCGGGGCTGACCGCGGAGATCATCCTGTCGCACGCGGCGCCGCGCGCGCTGGACGTGATCGAGATCGAGCCCGCGATGGCGATCGGCTCCTACGCGTTTCATCCTCGCGTCGACCGGCTGTTCCGCGACCGCCGGGTCAAGGTGCATTTCGAGGATGCCAAGAGCTACTTCGCGCGCCACGGCAAGCGCTATGACGTGATCGTGTCGGAGCCCTCCAATCCGTGGGTCAACGGCGTGGCGGGCCTGTTCACCCGCGAGTTCTACCGCGACACCGGGCGCTATCTCGCCCCCGGGGGACTGTTCGTGCAGTGGCTGCATCTTTACGAGCTCGACGACCGGCTGCTCGCCTCGATGCTCGCCGCCATGGGCGAGAGCTTCTCCGACTACCAGGTCTACCAGTCGAGCGCCGGCGACCTGGTGGTGCTCGCCGTGCGCGAGGGCCAGGTGCCCGAGCCGCAGGAGCCACCGGCGGCGCAGGCGGGCTTTCGCGCCGAGCTGGCGAAGCTCGGCATCACGCGGCGCGAGCACGTGATGGCGCGCCGCGTCGGCAGCAAGCGCCAGCTCGCGCCGCTCAACGCGCAGTTTCGCCCGCCGGTGAACTCCGACTTCCATCCCGTGGTGCAGCTCGAGGCGACGCGCGCGCGCTTCGCCCGGCGCAGCGCCCAGGCCATCGTCGACCTGGCGAACTCCGCGCTGCCGGCGAACGAGATGCTGGGCGGCCTGCCGATGGGCACGCTCAGCGCAGACCATGCCAGCGGCAACACCGAGCGCGTCTGGCAATTGCAGGCCGCGCTCGACCTGCACGGCGTGCTCGTACGCAGCCGCTACCCCGCACAGCGGCTCGCGCCAGCCGCAGCGCTGGCGCTCAAGCAGCCCGGCGCACTGTGCGGCCGGCAGGTGTCGGACGCCATGCTGGCGCAGTTGCACGCCGCGGCGCTGCAGACGCTCTCGCACCTCGCGCCGCAGGCGCGGCGCGAGCTCTGGACGGAGCCGCGCTGGCTCGGCTGCCCGCTGTCGCGCGCCGGGCAGACGGTGCGCGACCGCTTCGCCGTGTATGGCGCGATCGCGGCGCGCGATGCGCGCCTCATGCACCGGCGCGCGGCCGCGCTGCTTGCCGATGAGTTGACGGCGGACGAGGCCTGGGGGCGCTTCCTCCTGCTCACCGCGGTGCTGGGCGCCAAGGCCTCCGACCAGGATGCCGACGCGCAGCGCCTGTGGAGCCTGCACGCCCCGGCGCTCATCAAGGGCTCGCTGGCGCCCGCCGAGCGCTACATCGCCGACTGGCGCTAGTGGCAGCGTTGCTCGCCGGCGTCAGCGCGTCAATGCTTCCGGAATCTTGTAGTCGGGATAGCGCTTCTTGAACTCGGCGAGGCTCTCCTGCGCCTCGCGCTCGCGCCCTTGCTTGCGCATCTCGGCGATGCGCTCCAGCCATGCCTCCGGCGTGCGCGCGGGCTCCGCAAGCTTTGCGGCAGAGAGCGCGGGCCGCGCAGACGGCGCGGGGGCCGCGTCGCGCATCCGGGCTTGCGGTTCGACGCCCACCGCAGCAGCGCGCTCCTGAGGCACGGCGGCAGCGCCGGCGAACGCTTCGCGCCGCGCCGATTCGTTCTTCGCGGCGCGATCCGCTGTCTCGCGCTGGGCCGCGCCCGACGTGGGTGGCAAGGTCCCGGCCGGCGCGCTGCGCGGTGCAGGCGCAGCCGCGCTGGTTGGCATATCTGCGCGCCGCACATTGTCTGCTGCGGCGGGCGCGGGCACCGCAGCGGGCCGCGGCGTCTCCATCACCTGCGGCGCGAGCGCCACCGATTCCGCCCCGGGCTGCGGCGGCAGCATGCGCAGCGTCACGCCCACGGCGAGCACCAGCACCGCCGCGATCGATAGCGGCACGCGCCAGCGCGCCCGCGGACGTCGCGAGGCGGCGAGGATCGCCTCGTCCAGCGCGCGCGGCGGCGCCTCCCCGCCCAGGGCGCGGTAGGCCTGCGTCACCTTCTCGTCGCGGTCCGCTTCAGTCATCGTCCAATGCCTCGCGCAGCTTGGCGTGTGCGTAGCGCAATCGGCTCTTCGCCGCCTCCGCGGTCGCTCCGGTCGCGGCGGCGATCTCGCCCACGGACATGCCGGCCTCCTCGTGCAGCAGGAAGGCCTCGCGCTGCGCCGCGGGCAGCGCGGCCAGCGCGGCGGCCAGGCGCTGCAGGTCCTGGCGCCCCTCGGCGCGCGCCTCCGGCTCGAAGGCGCGCGGCGCCGGGGGATCGTCCGCCTCGACCGCGTCCACCAGCTTCAGCCCGCGCTTGCGCCAGTGGTCGGCGAGGCGGTGGTGCGCGATCGTGTAGAGCCAGGTCGTGAACTTGGCCTGCACCATATAGCGCGCACGCGCCTCGATGACCCGTATCCAGATCTCCTGGTAGAGCTCCTCGGCCAATGCGCGCTCCTTCACGGCGCGCAGCACGAACCGAAACAGCGGTCCCTTGTGCCGCCCGTAGAGCGACTCGAAGGCGGCGGCATCGCCCTGCCGGTAGGCGAGCATGAGTTCTTCATCCGGGTATGCGTCCGGCCCCTCCACCTCTGCAGTTTACGCGCCCGAGGACGGCGTCACCTCCGGCGCCAGGCCCACGGGGTCCGGCACGAAGCCGGGGAACGGCCGCGGCTCCCGGCCCGGCTCGCGGATCACGCCCTTCGCCACCAGATTGGGATGGCTGTCGTAGTGGATCACGATGGTCTCCGCGGGTTGCGCCGACGCGCGCTCGAACGCGACGTGGCGCGCGTAGGAAGTCTCGTTCCTCCCGTGCCCGGTGCCGAGCGGCTCGCTGCTCCCCGAGGCCTCGGCCACCGCACCCGAAATGCGGCGCACGCTGTCGCCCCGCACGGACGCCTCGGCGCGCGCTGCGGGCGCTTGCGGCGCCGAGCCGAGCTGGCTGAAGGGCTGCGGCGGCTCGGCCTTCCTGCGGTACAGCGCCACACCGATCACGCCGACGTTCTCGGCGCGCCCGGCGCGCGCGGCGTAGGAATCGGCAAGCGCGGTGAAGTAGAAGGCTGCGGTGCGCGACAGGCTCTTGCGCCAGCCCTTGACCTCCAGCCCCGCCCTGGGACCCAGGACGTAGCCGCTCTGCTGCACCTGCGCCGTCTCGCCGGTGATCACGTTGATGCCGTCCACCGACATCACCGCCAGGAGGTCCTCGCCCTGGCGGCTGCGCACCGTCACCTGGTATTCGTTGCCGGGCTTGCCGGCCACGTAGGCGCGGCCTGCGTGCCAGTAGACCGGCAGCGGGCGCTTCTCCGTGCGGTCGTAGACGTTGACCTCCGCGAGGCCGCCGACCGCCTGCGCCTGCGCGCAGAAGGCGAGCGCGAGTGCCGCGCCCGCGAGCTTGAGCGTTTTCATGACGACTCCTTTGCGTTTCGCGGCCGGCCCCAATGGCCGTCCGACATGACATGAAACGAATCGGAGCGCGAAAAGGGTTAAGATGCGCGCCTTTTTCGCACGCAACCACGACGCCCGCCATGCCCGCCTACGATTGCTCCAAATGCCCCGCCTACTGCTGCAGCTATCCCGAGATCGAGGTGTCCAAGGCGGATGTCGCGCGCCTCGCGCGGCATTTCGGCG
>DASTHP010000230.1:0-13051 GCA_035718125.1 Burkholderiales bacterium
GCCGGCATCAAGTCGATGCTCGCCGCGGCCAACTCGGCCTACGACAACTTCGCCAAGGTGACCAAGCAGGCGACCGAAATCGCCGAAGCCAACGTCGCCGCCGCCACCGAGACCGTGAAAGGCCTCGCCAAGGCAAAAAAAGCCGCCTGAGCGCCAAACCGGGACCGCGACCAGCGGCTCGATCTAGCGCGAAGCGCAGCCCGCCGCGCCGCAAGGCTCCCGGCAAGCGCAAGAAGTAGCAGCAGAAAGCCCGCCGCAAGGCGGGCTTTTTTTCGCCCGCGCGCGCCACACCGGCCGCCGCGCGGCTGGTGCGCCGCTCGCCTAACGCATTCCCGGCAGCACGCCCTTCATGCCACGCATCATGCGCGCGAGGTTGCCGCCCTTCATCATCTTCATCATCCTCTGCATCTGCTCGAACTGATTGAGCAGGCGGTTGACCTCCTGTACCGGCACGCCGGCGCCCGCCGCGATCCGGCGCTTGCGCGAGGCCTTGATCAGATCGGGCGCGGCACGTTCCCTCGGCGTCATCGAATTGATGATGCCCTCGATGCGCCTGAACTGCCGGTCGTCCTGCAGCTGCGCCGGGTTGATCTGCCCGGCCAGCTGCGCCGGCAGCTTGTCGAGCATCGACGACAACCCGCCCATCTTCTGCATCTGCTGGATCTGCTGCTTGAAGTCTTCGAGGTCGAAACCCTTGCCCTTGCGGATCTTCTCCGCGACGCGCTGGGCTTCCGCGACGTCGACCTGCTTGTGCGCCTCCTCGACCAGCGACAGGATGTCGCCCATGCCGAGCACGCGCGAGGCCATGCGCTCGGGATGAAACGGCTCGAGCGCATCGAGCTTCTCGCCCGTGCCGGCGAACTTGATCGGCTTGCCCGTCACTTGGCGCACCGACAGCGCCGCGCCGCCGCGCGCGTCACCATCCAGCTTGGTGAGGATCACGCCGGTGAGCGGCAGGCGCTCGCCGAACGCGCGCGCCACATTGACCGCGTCCTGGCCCTGCATCGCATCCACCACGAAGAGCGTCTCGACGGGCTGCAGCTCCGCGTGCAGCGCGGCGACCTCCTGCATCATCGGCTCGTCGATGGCCAGGCGCCCCGCCGTGTCCACGATCAGCACGTCGAAGTAGCGCGTTCTCGCGTGCTCCAGGGCGCGCCGCGCGATCTGCACCGGTTGCTCGCCCGACGCCGCCGCGAGGAACTCGGCGCCTACTTGGCCGGCCACCGTCTTCAGCTGCTCGATGGCCGCGGGCCGGTAGACGTCGCACGAGGCTAGCAGCACCTTCTTCTTCTGCGCGAGCAGCAGCCGCGCGAGCTTGCCGGCCGTGGTGGTCTTGCCCGAGCCCTGCAAGCCCGCCATCAGGATCACGGCCGGAGGCTGGGCAGCAAGGTCGAGACCGACGCCCGCCTCGCCCATCAGGCGCGTGAGCTCCCGGTGCACCACGCCCACCAGCGCCTGGCCCGGCGTGAGGCTGCCGACCACCTCGGCGCCGAGCGCCTTCTCCTTCACCGCGGCGATGAAGTCGCGCACCACCGGCAGCGCGACATCGGCCTCGAGCAGCGCGACGCGCACCTCGCGCAGCGCATCCTGGACGTTGGCCTCGGTGAGACGCGCCTCGCCGCGAATCGTCTTGACGATTCTCGCGAGGCGCGCGGTCAGGTTGTCGAGCACGGGGTGATAAACTGAAGTTGTGCCCGACATTGTAATTCACGCGGTCACCGCGGCCGCCTACGCGGCGCTGGCCTGGCACTTCTGGAACACGCGCTGGCGCCCGCGCCCCGGCGGCGAACGTGCCCCGGGCGGGCTGCAACCTCTCGAGCGCGCCGCAATCCTGCTGCCGCTCGCGCTGCATGGCGCGCTGCTCTACCAGGCGTTGCTGGCGCCGAGCGAGCTGCGCTTCGGCTTCGCGCACGCGCTCTCGAGCATGCTCTGGCTCGCGGTGCTGTTCTACTGGTTCGAGAGCCTGTTCTATAACCTGGACGGCATGCAGCCGCCTGCCCTGGCGCTTGCCGCTTTGGCCGTGCCGCTGCCGGCGATCTTTCCCGGACGCGAGAGCGGCCCCCTCGGCGCGTCGATCGAATTCCGCCTGCATCTCGTGATGGCGGTCCTTGCCTACAGCCTGTTCACCATCGCCATGCTGCATGCCGTGCTGATGGCGCTGGTCGAGCGCCGCCTGCACCACAACCGCGGAGCGCGCGCCTTCGCCGGCGACGGCGCCGCGATGCTCGGCGGGCCGCTCGGGGCGTTGCCGCCGCTGCTGACGCTCGAGCGGCTGCTGTTCCGCATGATCGCCGCGGCCTTCGTTCTGCTCACGCTCACGCTCGCCACGGGGATCGCGTTCTCCGAGACGCTGTTCGGGCGCCCGCTGCGCTTCGACCACAAGACGCTGTTCGCGCTGTTGTCGTGGACCACGTTCGCCCTGCTGCTGGCGGGCCGGCACTTCTACGGCTGGCGCGGCCGTACCGCGTTGCGCTGGACGCTGAGCGGATTCGTCCTGCTGCTGCTCGCCTACGTCGGCAGCCGCTTCGTGCTCGAGGTGCTGCTCAGCCGCGGTTGAGCAGCCCATGGGCCCGTCAAACCCCTTGCCTGGCTGGGTGGAACCATGGAATACGCGATCCTCGCTAGTCTGATCCTGCTGAACGGCGTCCTCGCCATGTCCGAAGTCGCCGTGCTGACGTCGCGACGCACGCGGCTCGCCACGATGGCGGCGAGCGGCGACCGCCTGTCAGCGGCGGCCCTCAGGCTGGTCGAAGCGCCCACGCGCTTCCTGTCCACCGTGCAGATCGGCATTACGTCGATCGGCATCCTCAACGGCATCATCGGTGAGGCCGCGCTCGCCGCCCCGGTCGCGATCTGGCTGCAGTCGCTGGGGCTCGAGCAGAAGACCAGCGCCGTGCTCGCCACCGGGACGGTGGTGCTGTCGGTGACCTACGTCTCCATCGTGATCGGCGAACTGGTGCCCAAGCGTCTCGGACAGCACAACGCCGAAAGCATCGCGCGACTGATCGCGTGGCCGATGCGCCTGCTGGCGAGGATCGCGGCGCCGTTCGTCAGCCTGCTGTCGCTATCGACCGACGCGATCCTCAAGCCGCTGCTCGTGCTGCTGCGCATCCGCCCGATGGAATCCGGCGCCCAGCCGCTGTCGCCCGAGGAGATCCGCGCGCTGGTGCTCGAGTCCTCCACGTTCATGCCGAAGAAGCACGTCACCATCCTGCTCAATCTCTTCGACCTGAGCGACATCACCGTCCAGGACATCATGCTGCCGCGCTCGCGCATCGAGTCGGTGAAGCTCGACGACGACATGGATACCGTCGCACGCCACCTCGCCACCAGCTACCACATGCGCCTGCCGGTGTTCCGCGACGCGCGCGGCGAGGTCGTCGGCATCCTGCACCTGCGCAAGGTCCTCGCGCCCCTGCACGCCGGCACGCTGAACAAGGCGGAAATCGAGTCGCTGCTCGCGCAGCCGTACTTCGTGCCGGCGACCACGCCCGTGTTCGCGCAGATGCAGTACTTCCAGGAAAACCAGGAGCGCATCGCCCTGGTGGTCGATGAGTACGGCGAGCTGATGGGGCTGGTGACGCTGGAGGACATCATCGAGGAGATCATCGGCAAGTTCACCACCTCGCTGCCTTCGGCGGCCCAGGCGCTCGCCTGGGGCAAGGACGGCTGGGCCACGGCCGACGGCGCGACACCGGTGCGGGAAGTGAACCGCGCTCTCGGGCTCGACCTGCCCACCGAGGGGCCCAAGACGCTCAACGGCCTGATCCTCGAGCACTTGCGCGACATCCCGGAAGCCGACGTGTCGATCAAGATCGGGGACGTGCCAATGGAGATCGTCCATGCGCAAGGCCGCGCAGTGAAGACCGTGCGCATCTTCCGCCCGGCTTTGCCGGCCGCGGAGACCACTGAAGGTCTGTAACCGGGGCCTGTGACGGCAGGCATTTTTTGCCATTTCCGCCCCTTGAAATCAATTTGGTGTCAGCGGGTTAGACGTGAAACCTGAGGCTTTACAAAAAACAGGGCTCAGGGCATCATCGCCGGTCAGTCCTGCAGCGATGGGATAGGAAACAGGAGCGCGCTATGGCGACGGCAGCAGCGGCGAGGGGCGCCGGGCCCAAGGAGTTCACCTTCCTCTGGGAGGGACGCGACAAGGGCGGCAAGGTCATCCGCGGCGAGCTGCGCTCGGTGAGCGAGGCGGCGGTCAACGCCACGCTGCGGCGGCAGGGCATCATCGTGCAGAAGGTGAAGAAGCAGAAGTACGGCAGCGGCGGCAAGGTCAAGGAAAAGGATATCTCGCTGTTCACGCGCCAGCTGGCGACCATGATGAAGGCCGGCGTGCCGCTCCTGCAATCCTTCGAAATCGTCAGCAAGGGCGCCGCCAATCCCGCAGTCGCGCGGTTGCTCACCGAGATCAAGACCGAGGTCGAGACGGGCTCATCCCTCGCCCAGGCGTTCCGCAAGTATCCGCTGTACTTCGACGCGCTGTACTGCAACCTGGTGGCCGCCGGCGAGCAGGCGGGCATTTTGGAGACCCTGCTCGACCGCCTCGCGACCTACAAGGAAAAAATCCTCGCCATCAAATCGAAGATCAAGTCGGCGCTCTTTTATCCGATCGCGATCGTGGTGGTGGCGTTCATCATCACCGCCATCATCATGATCTTCGTGATTCCGGCGTTCAAGGAAGTGTTCACGAACTTCGGCGCCGACCTGCCCGCACCGACGCTGTTCGTGATGGCCGTCTCGGACTGGTTCGTCGCCTACTGGTACATCATCTTCCCGGTGATCATCGGCGGGGTGATCGGCTTCCTGGAGGCGTGGAAGCGCTCGCTGCCGGTGCAGATCTTCATGGACCGCCTGATGCTGCGGCTGCCGGTGTTCGGCGACCTGGTGCTCAAGTCCACCATTGCCCGCTGGACGCGCACGATGTCGACGATGTTCGCCGCCGGCGTGCCGCTGGTGGAGGCGCTCGACTCGGTGGGCGGCGCATCCGGCAACTACGTGTACCTGGTCGCCACCAAGCAGATCCAGAAGGAGGTGTCCACGGGCACCGCGCTCACGCTGGCGATGCAGAACTCGGGCGTGTTCCCGAACATGGTGCTGCAGATGTGCTCGATCGGCGAGGAAACCGGCGCGCTCGACGCGATGCTCAGCAAGGTCGCCGACTTCTACGAAGCCGAGGTGGACGACGCGGTGGAGGCCCTGTCTTCGCTGATGGAGCCCATGATCATGGTGGTGCTCGGCACGCTGATCGGCGGCATGGTGATCGCCATGTACCTGCCGATCTTCAAGATGGGACAAGCGGTCTAGATGACGGCTTTTGGCTGGCTGGCCCAGCCTGCCGTCCTGCCGTGGGTCGCGCTGGCCTTCGGATTGTGCATCGGCTCGTTTCTCAATGTCGTCATCCATCGCCTGCCGCGGATGATGGAGCGCGACTGGCGCGCGCAGTGCGCCGAGCTCGCAATCGGCGCGGGGGAACCTCAGGGCGGTTCCCCCTTAACCCCTCCCCCAGCAAAGGAAGACGCGCAGGGCCGCTATAACCTCCTGGTGCCGCGCTCGGCCTGTCCCAGCTGCGGACACCAGATCAAGGCGCTGGAGAACATCCCGCTTCTGAGCTGGGTCGTGCTGCGTGGCAAATGCTCCGCGTGTGGCGCGAAGATCACCGCGCGCTACCCCGTCGTCGAGCTCCTCGCCGGAGCGATCGCCGCCTTCGCCGCCTGGCGCTACGGACCGTCGCTCGCCGCGCTGGGAGCGATGGGCTTCGGCTGGTCGCTGCTCGCGCTGACCGTGATCGACCTCGATACGCAACTGCTGCCCGATGACATCACGCTGCCGCTGTTGTGGGCAGGACTGCTGCTCAACCTCGGCGGCACCTTTGCGCCGCTGGCCTCCGCAGTTGTCGGCGCGATCGCCGGCTACCTCGTTCTGTGGAGCATCTACTGGGCCTTCAAGCTGGCCACCGGCAAGGAAGGCATGGGCTACGGCGACTTCAAGCTGCTGGCGGCGATCGGCGCATGGCTGGGCTGGCAGAAGCTGCCGATGGTGATCCTGTTCTCCTCCGTGGTCGGCGCCGCCGTGGGCATCGGCCTGATGATCTTCGCGCGCCACGGCCGCGAGAAACCCATTCCGTTCGGTCCTTACCTCGCTGCCGCCGGCTTGATCGCGATGCTTTGGGGCGAGGCGATCGCGCGCCGCTGGCTGCCGATCCTGCTTTGATGAAGCCGGTCGTCGGCCTGACCGGCGGCATCGGCAGTGGCAAGAGCGCCGCGGCAGAGGAGTTCGGCAGGCTGGGCGCGACGGTGGTGGACACCGATGCCATCGCTCACGAACTCACGCAGGCGGGCGGCGCGGCGATGCCGGAGGTGCGCCGCCTGTTCGGCGAGGGCTACATCGATGTACAGGGCGCCATGGATCGCGTGAAGATGCGTGCGCTCGCCTTTCGCGATCCGGCCGCGCGCACGAAACTGGAGCAGCTGCTGCACCCCTTGATACGGGCGGAGTCGGAACGTCGCATCGCTGCAGCGGGCGGCACCTACGTGGTCCACGTGGTGCCGCTGCTCATCGAAAGCCGCGATTACCGTCAGCGCGTCTCGCGCGTGCTGGTAGTGGATTGCCCCGAGGACACGCAGATTGCCCGGGTGCGGCAACGCAGCAGGCTCTCCGAAGACGAGATCCGGCGCATTCTGCGCAGCCAGGCTTCCAGAGAGGAACGGCTCGCCGCAGCCGACGACGTCATCGACAATTCGGGCACGCTTGACGCGCTGCACAAGCAGGTCCGCGAGCTGCACGCAAAGTACCTGGAGCTGGCGCGCTCACCGGCATGAATTTGTCATCCCCGCGTAAATCACTCAGAATCCGCCAAATCTTCGCAGGGCGCCCGTGATCACCTACGAGTACCCGCTGAATGAGCGCATCCGCACCCTACTACGGCTCGAGGACCTGTTCGAGCGCTCGCGCCATTTCATCGCGCGCACCGACCCGCTCGACCACCACGTCGCGCTGCTCACGCTGTTCGAGATCCTCGAGGTTGCCAGCCGGGCCGACCTGAAATCCGACCTGCTGCAGGAACTCGAGCGGCAAAAGCAGGTGCTGCTGTCGTTCCGCAACAACCCGGAGATCTCGGAAGACGCGCTCTCCAGCGTGCTGCGCGACATCGAGCAGGCGGCGGCGGCGCTGTTCTCCACGACCGGCAGGATCGGCCAGTACCTGCGCGAAAACGAATGGCTGATGTCGATCAAGCAGCGCACGGGGATTCCCGGCGGCGCCTGCGAGTTCGACCTGCCTTCCTACCATTACTGGCTGCACCGGCCGGCCGAGGAGCGCATCGGTCAGCTCGCGGCGTGGACCGGGCCGCTGTTTCCCCTGCGCGACGGCTCCGCCATCATTCTGCGCATCCTGCGGGAGTCCGGCAAGCCGCAGAAGCTCTCGGCGCCGCTCGGCACGTTCCAGCAGATGCTGGGCGGCAAGACCGCGCAGATGATGCGGGTGCGCCTGGACGCTTCGCTGAACTGCGTCCCCGAGATCAGCGCCAACAAGTACGTCCTCAACATCCGCTTCCTTACCCAGAACGGCGAGGATCCCAAGCCGCGGACCGCGGATTGGGACATCCCCTTCGAGCTGACGTTTTGCAACCTGTAGCGGCGGTCCCCTGCCCGCGCTGTGGCAGGCCAGCGGTGTTCTCGCCGGAAAACAAGTGGCGCCCGTTTTGCAGCGAGCGCTGCCGGACGATCGACCTGGGCAACTGGGCGGCGGAGCGCTATCGCGTGCCCGAGGCGCCGGCCAAGCCGGGCGCCGAGCACGACGAGTAAACGCCGGCTTGCGCGCGCGGGTAAGCTGACCAGCGACCCGCTAGCTCCACGCGCCACTCACCATCGCCACGCCGTGCGCGCCGGCGCGCCACGCGGCCACGAGATCGGAGCGCCGCATGCCGCCGATCGCGTAGACCGGAATGCTCGTGCCGTGGGCCAGGCGCGCGAAGCCGTCCCATCCAAGGGTGGCGGCACCCGGGTGCGACGGCGTCGGCTTGACCGGGCCGAGCACTGCGAAATCCAGCCCCAGCGCCATCGCCCGCTGCAGCTCCGCCGCGCTGTGGCAGGACGCACCGGCGAGGCCGGCGCGCGGCCGCTCGGCAAGCCGCATCAACTGGGCAGCGGTGAAGTGCACGCCATCGGCCATATCGGGGCCGCCGTTGATCAGGACCTTTGCGCCCCGCGTCCGCGCCAGTTGCAGCACGGCGCGCGCAAACTCCTCGCGGCGCGGCAGATCCTTGTCTCTCACCTGCAGCAGCTGCAGGCCGCCCTCAAGCCGCTCGCGGATTCTCGCCAGCATCGGGTCCTGGCCCAGGCCCTGCGCGTCGGTAATCGCGTACTCGTGCGGCAACGCCAACGCCGCGAGCACCGGCGCATTCGCGGGCAGCATCGGTTCCACGATCGGCGCCCCGCAGCGTTGCCAGGCGATCGACTGATGCTCGCGCGGATGGGGTTCGCCCCGCCACTCGGTAACCCGGAAGAAATTGAGGCGCACCGTGGCGTGCGGGTAGGTGTAGACACGCGTGAGCCAGGGATACGACGTGCAGGCGTCGATGCCGAGTTCCTCGTGCAGCTCGCGCGCGAGCGCCCGATCGGCGGCCTCGCCCTCTTCCACCTTGCCGCCCGGGAACTCCCAGTAGCCCGCATAGACCTTGCCGGCAGGCCGCCGCGCCAGCAGGAACGCGCCGTCGGCGCGCTGGATCACCGCCGCGGCGACCTCTACTGCCATCTACTTCTTCTTGGCGTGCTTGCCGGCCCAGTCTCTGGCGAACTGGTACGCGACGCGGCCGCTGCGCGACCCGCGCTGCAGCGACCACTGCAGCGCCTCCTCGCGCGCATCCGCCGCCTCTCTCGCACCGCAGCCGAAGGTCTTCAGCCAGTGCGCCACGATCTCGAGGTACTCGTCCTGGTCGAAGGGATAGAAGGACACCCACAGGCCGAAGCGCTCTGAGAGCGAGATCTTCTCCTCGACCGTCTCGCCCGGATGGATCTCGTCGCCGACGTACTTGGTCTCCAGGTTCTCCGTCATGTACTCCGGCATCAGGTGGCGCCGGTTGGAGGTCGCGTAGATCAGCAGGTTCTCCGAGGTCGTCGAGATGGAGCCGTCCAGCGCGACCTTGAGGGCGATATAGCCATCCTCGGCGCCATGAAACGTGAGGTCGTCGCAGAACACCAGGAAGCGCTCCGGACGTCCGGCGACGCGGTCGGTGATCTCGGGAAGGTCGACGAGGTCGTTCTTCTCGACCTCGATCAGGCGCAGGCCCTGCTTGTGGTACTTGTTGAGCAGCCCCTTGACGATGGAGGACTTGCCGGTGCCGCGCGCGCCCGTCAGCAGGACGTTGTTGGCGGGCCGGCCCTCGAGGAACTGCTGCGTGTTCTGCTCGACCTTCTCGATCTGGGCACCGATGCCTTGCAGGTCCGATAGCCGCATGCGGTGCACGTGCCGCACGGGCTGCAGCCAGCCTCGCGCGTTGAGGCCGGCTGTCTTGCGCCAGCGAAAGGCGATGCTCGCATTCCAGTCGGTGGCAGGCGGCGCCGGCGGCAGCAGCTGTTCCAAGCGCTCCAGCAGATGCTTGATCTCGCTGCTCACGAGCGGTATTCCGCGTTGATCTTCACGTAGTCGAACGACAGGTCGCAGGTCCAGACGGTCGCCGCCGCCTTGCCGCGGTTCAGCACCGCGCGCACCGTGAACTCCGGCTTCGCCATGGCCGCCACCCCCTGTTCCTCGCGGTAGCCGGCGTACCGGCCCCCGCCCTTCGCCACCAGCACGTCGTCCAGGTAGAGGTCGACCTTCGACGCGTCCAGCCCGCTGATCCCCGCGTAGCCGATGGCGGCGAGAATGCGGCCGAGGTTCGGGTCGCCAGCGAAGAACGCGGTCTTGACGAGCGGCGAGTGCGCAATCGCATAGGCCACCTTGCGGCATTCGGCCTCGCTGCGCCCGCGCTGCACGCGCACGACAACGAACTTGGTTGCGCCTTCGCCATCGCGCACGATCGCCTGCGCCAACTGCTGCGCGACCTCCGTGATGGCGGCCGCGAGCGCCTTGAGGTCTCGCTGCGACTTCGCGACCGGTCCCATTCCGGTCGCGACACAGAGGAAGGCGTCGTTGGTCGAGGTGTCACCGTCCACCGTGATGGCATTGAACGATGCGTCTGCGGCGCGGCGCGTGAGGCGCTGCAATTCGCCGCGCCCCACCTTCGCGTCGGTTGCCACGAATCCGAGCATCGTCGCCATGTCCGGGCGGATCATGCCGGCCCCCTTGGCGATGCCGGTCACTGTCGCCAGGCCGCTGCTCAGCTTCACGCGCACCGAGGCGGCCTTGGGCACGGTATCCGTGGTCATGATCGACTCGGCAGCCGAGAGCCAATTGGCTTCGCGCAGGTCGGCGACCGCCTGCGGCAACCCCGCCACGATGCGCTCCACCGGCAGCGGCTCCATGATCACGCCAGTCGAGAAGGGCAGTACCTGTTCGGCCTTGCAGCCCAGCGCGCCGGCGACCGCGTTGCAGACTGCGCGCGCGCGCTTCAGGCCGTCCACACCGGTGCCCGCATTGGCATTGCCCGTGTTCACCACCAGGGCCCGCACTGGATGGCGCAGGTGTTTCCTCGCCAGCACTACGGGCGCGGCGCAAAAGCGGTTCTTCGTGAACACCCCGGCGACCAAGGTTCCACGCGCGAACCGCATGACCAGCAGGTCCTTGCGGTTCGCCTTGCGTATGCCGGCCATCGCGATTCCCAGCTCGACCCCAGCCACCGGATGCAGCGACGCCGCCGCCGGCGCGTGCAGATTCACCGCCATCGCGTCAACTCAGCTTGCCGTGGCAATGCTTGTACTTCCTGCCGGAGCCGCAGGGGCAAGGGTCGTTACGCCCGACCTTCTGCGCGTGACGCACGGTCGGCTGGGGCTTGCGCTCCTCCGCACCCTCGGCGAGCGCGGCATCGTAGTCCGAGTGCTGCAGGCGCACGTTCTCGACGTGCGCGTCGACGTCGGCCTTGGGCACCTCTTCGCTGGCGCGGATCTCCACCGCGACCAGGGTGCGGGTCACCTCCAGCTTGACGGCCTCGAGCATCGCGCCGAACAGCTCGAAGGCCTCGCGCTTGTACTCCTGCTTCGGGTTCTTCTGCGCGTAACCGCGCAGATGGATGCCCTGGCGCAGGTGGTCCAGCGCCGCCAAATGCTCGCGCCAGTGCGAGTCGAGGATCTGCAGCATCATGTAGCGCTCGTACTGGCGGAACTGGTCCTCGGCGCCCGGCGGAATCTTCGCCTGGTAGGCCTCGCCGGCCTTGGCGATGATGCGCTCGAGCAGGGCACTGTCGCCAAGCTCCGGTTCGTGCTCCAGCCACTTGCCAAGCGACAGCGCCAGGTTGAGTTCCGCCTTGAGCGCGCCCTCGAGCCCCTTCACATCCCACTGCTCCTCGACGCTTTCCTCCGGCACGAAGGTGCGGAACAGATCGGAGATCACCCCGGAGCGCAGGTCGGCGATGCGCGGCGAGACGTCCTGCGACTCGAGCAGTTCATTGCGCAACGCGTAGATGGTCTTGCGCTGGTCGTTGGCGACGTCGTCGTACTCCAGCAGCTGCTTGCGGATATCGAAGTTGCGCGCCTCGACTTTCCTCTGCGCGCTCTCGATCGAGCGCGTGACCATCGCGTGCTCGATGGCTTCGCCCTCCGGCATGCGCAGCATCAGCATGATCTTGTTGATGCGCTCGCCCGCGAAGATGCGCAGCAGGGGATCCTCGAGCGACAGGTAGAAGCGCGAGCTCCCGGGGTCGCCCTGGCGCCCGGAGCGGCCCCGCAGCTGGTTGTCGACCCGCCGCGACTCGTGCCGCTCGGTGCCGATGATGTGCAGGCCGCCTTCCTTGATCACGTGGTCGTGCAACTGCTGCCATTCGCTGCGCAGCTTCTCGACGCGCGCGCGCTTCTCCTCCACAGCCAACTTGTCGTCCGCCTCGATCGGCTCGGACTGCTTCTCCACATTGCCGCCCAGCACGATGTCGGTGCCGCGGCCCGCCATGTTGGTGGCGATCGTGATCATCTTCGGCCGGCCGGCCTCGGCGACGATCTCAGCCTCCTTCGCGTGCTGCTTGGCGTTCAGCACCTGGTGCGGCAGGCCTTCCTTCTTCAGCAGGTTGGAAAGCACCTCCGAATTCTCAATCGACGTGGTGCCGAGCAGCACCGGCTGGCCGCGCTCGTAGCAGTCCTTCACGTCGTCGATGATCGCCTTGTGCTTCTCCGGGATGGTGCGGTAGATCTTGTCCTGCTGGTCGAGCCGGATCATCGGCTTGTGGGTCGGGATTACGACCGTCTCGAGCCGGTAGATCTCCTGGAACTCGTAGGCCTCGGTGTCCGCGGTGCCGGTCATGCCGGCCAGCTTGTCGTACATCCGGAAGTAGTTCTGGAACGTGATCGACGCGTAGGTCTGGTTCTCCGACTGGATCGACACCTTCTCCTTGGCCTCCACCGCCTGGTGCAGCCCGTCGCTCCACCGGCGCCCCGCCATCAGGCGGCCGGTGAACTCGTCCACGATGATGACCTCGCCCTCCTTCACCACGTAGTCCACCTCGTTCCGGTAGAGGTGGTGGGCGCGGAGTGCCTGCTCGACGTGGTGAAGGGTCTCGATCTCCTCGGGGGCGTAGAGGTTC
Organism: Burkholderiales bacterium; assembly: GCA_035718125.1. Taxonomy (GTDB): domain Bacteria; phylum Pseudomonadota; class Gammaproteobacteria; order Burkholderiales; family SG8-39; genus JAABQT01. Next base: position 12,671 of record DASTHP010000230.1, read on the forward strand.
TGGACGCCGAGCTTCCGCTCCATCTTCTCGACGCCGCCGTCGGTCATCACGATGGTCCGGCTCTTCTCGTCCACCGTGAAGTCCTGGTCCCGGATCATCGACGGGATGACCTGGTTCACCTTGTAGTAGAGGTCGGAGGACTCGTCGGACGGGCCGGAGATGATGAGCGGCGTGCGGGCCTCGTCGATGAGGATCGAGTCCACCTCGTCCACGATCGCGAAGTTGAGCTCGCGCTGCACGTAGTCCTGCAGCCGGAACTTCATGTTGTCGCGGAGGTAGTCGAACCCGAACTCGTTGTTCTGGCCGTAGGTGACGTCGCAGTTGTACGCGTCCTTGCGCTCGCGGTCGTTGAGGCCGTGGAGGATCACGCCGACGGAGAGG